>CAIRFY010000191.1 GCA_903877945.1 uncultured Oscillochloris sp.
AGTGTGCAGGGCATGAAGATGCCCCCCGGCGTGCCGATGGTGATGGAACACCTGATCACATCCGCCGAGCGTCACGCTGCCGCCGACCGCGCCGCTGCCGCCCGTCGTGGTGCGCAGATTATGAGTGGGGTCTCGCTGGTGAAAACCGCCATCGCTCCCAACGAGGCGCACGCTGCAACCACAACGACTGACCCGAAGACTCCTGACTATTTCGGCACGTCTCCCAACTACGCCAACAGCCCGCTGCCCCCGAACGTTGTCATTACCCCTGCTGCGGGTGATACGACCGGCACAGGCGCAGAGGCCATCGCCACCGTGCAGACGGTTGTCGGCTCTGGCGGGCAGATTACTCGCGGCGTTATCACCTCAATCAAGGTGACCAACTCCGGCTCCGGCTATACCGCCCCTCCGCAGATTACCATCGACCCAACAATCAGCACAGTCATCGACCCTGCCACCGGCAAGCCAATCGCTGGTGATGGCGCGGGCGCGACCGCTCAGGCGACGCTCGATGCGAAGGGCCATGTCTCTGCAATCACGCTGAGTAGCGGCGGCAGCGACTACGGCGGCATCCGCAAGTTTGTCGACTCGCTGCCCGGCCTGACCGCCGCCGGCGCAAATACCTTCGGCCAGTACATTCAACTCGGCGTGCCTGATACGACCACCTTCCCCGGCTCGGACTACTACGAGATCGGCCTGGTGGAGTACAGCCAGCAGTTCCACAGCGACCTGCCCGCCAGCAAGCTGCGCGGGTATGTGCAGCTCAACGACCCGGCCACCACGTATCAGGTGACCCGCGACGCCAGCGGGAAGATCACCGGCTGGCCGCAGCCGCACTACCTTGGACCCACCATCGTCGCGAGCCGCGATACGCCGGTGCGGATCAAGTTCGTCAACCTGCTGCCCACCGGGACAGGCGGCGACCTGTTCATCCCGATGGACAACACCGTGATGGGCGCGGGCGAAGGCCCGACCCAGGCCAAGGACGCCAACGGGAACCTTGTCTTCCAAACCGATGCGGCGGGTAATCCTATTCCCGTCTACGAGCAGTACACCCAGAACCGCGCCACCCTGCACCTCCACGGTGGCCTGACCCCCTGGATCAGCGACGGCACGCCGCACCAGTGGACGACCCCGGCTGGTGAGACGACCTCCTACCCCAAGGGCGTGAGTACCCAGAACGTCCCCGACATGCCCGCCACTGGGCCGGGCGAGATGACGTTCTTCTACAGCAACCAGCAGAGCGCCCGGCTGATGTTCTACCATGACCACGCCTACGGCATCACCCGCCTGAACGTGTACGCGGGCGAGGCTGCCGGCTACCTGCTCACCGACCAGTTTGAGGGCGCTCTGATCAAGGGCGGCACCGCCACCGGCGCCACCGGCGCGAGCGTGACCGTCCCTGCCGGTGGTGTGGTCCCCGACATTGGCATCCCGCTGGTCATCCAGGACAAGACCTTCGTCCCCGGACCGAAGCAGCTGGCTGCCCAGGACCCGACGTGGAACCACCTCTGGCGGGCCGGCGTTACGGTGCCCGCTACTGGCAACCTCTGGATGCCGCACGTCTACATGACGAACCAGAACCCGATCGACCTGAGCGGCACCAACGCCATGGGTCGTTGGGACTACAGCCAGTGGTTCTGGCCGCCGACGACTGCTCTTCACCCCACGGTTCCGAACCCCTACGCTAGTGCGACGAACCCGGTTGAGAACCCAGACATCCCCGGCATCAACAACCCGTCGCTCACGCCGGAAGCCTTCATGGACACACCGATTGTCAACGGCGTGGCCTACCCCTACGTCAAGCTGAATCAGCAGGTCTACCGCTTCCGCATCCTGAACGCCTGCAACGACCGCTCGCTCAACCTGCAGTTCTACTTCGCCAAGTCGAACGGCGAGATGTGGGACGCAAAGGGCAACCTGAACGACCCGAACGCCGGCGAAGTGGACATGGTGCCCGCCACGGGCCCGGCCACCCCGATGGGCGTCATCCCGCCCTGGCCGAACGATAACCGCATGGGCGGCGTGCCGAACCAGAAGACATCTGGCCCGTCGTGGATCCAGATCGGCACCGAGGGCGGCTTCCTGCCCGCGCCGGTGGTGCTGAACAACCGCCCGGTCGGCTACGAGAACAACCTGCGCAACATCGTTGTCACCAACGTCAACACCCACACCCTGATGCTGGCCCCCGCCGAGCGCGCCGACGTGATCGTCGACTTCTCGAAGGTGCCGGCCGGCTCCAAGCTCATCCTCTACAACGACTCGCCCGCCCCGGTCCCGGCCTTCGACCCGCGCTACGACTACTACACGGCTGACCAGGATCAGACCGACACCGGTGGCGCACCCACGACCCTGGCCGGCTACGGGCCGAACACCCGCACCATCATGCAGATCCAGGTGTTGGGCAATAACTCCAAAGTCGATCTGCCGAATCAGCCCAACCCCTACAAGACCTACGAGAACGACACGACCCGCATGACGGCACTGAAGAGCGCGATCAACGCGACCTTCGCCGCATCGCAGGACCCGATCATCGTGCCCGAGCCCGCCTACAACGGCGTCTACGGGAAGACCTCCGCGAATGGCTTCCCCGCCGTGCTGGCTCGTATCCAGAATATGAGCCTGACCTTCACCCCGAATAGCGTTGGCGCTGCGCCGATCACCATCGGTATGAAGCCCAAGGCCATTCAGGAACTGTTTGAGACCCAGTACGGTCGTATGAACGCCACCCTGGGTGTGGAGATCCCCAACACCACCGGCGTCAACCAGACCACCATCCCGCTGGGCTACATCGACCCGGCCACCGAGAGCATCGACGACTCGGTTGATGCCGCTGCGCCGCTGGGGACGCCGCAGGGCACGCTCGCTGACGGCACCCAGATCTGGAAGATCACGCACAACGGCGTCGATACCCACGCCATCCACTTCCACCTCTTCAACGTCCAGATCATCAACCGCGTCGGCTGGGACGGCCAGGTGCGCCTGCCCGATGCAAATGAGCTTGGCTGGAAAGACACCGTCCGCATGAACCCGCTGGAGGACGCGATTGTGGCCCTGCGCCCGATTGCGGCGAAGATCCCCTTCGGCACCTACCAGAGCATCCGCCCGCTCGATGTGACCGCGCCGATTGGCTCGACCATGGGCTTCTGGCTCCAAGGCCCGAATGGTGTGAATCTCAACCCCCCCACGTCCAACACGCTCTACAACTTCGGCGACGAGTATGTGTGGCACTGCCACCTGCTTGGACACGAAGAGAACGACATGATGCGCCCGCTCGTGTTCAACACGTTGCGCGCTGCGCCAGCCGCCGCGAGCAGCATGACGGCGACGAGCCTTGGCTCCGGCGCGGTGAAGCTTGACTGGCCCGACGCCACTCCGCCTACCCCCACCTATGGCGTGACTGGTAACTTCTGGTCGAACCCGCAGGGTGAAATCGGCTACCGCATCCTCCGCGCACCGGTTAATGCTGGTGTCGTCGACCCCACCACCTATGTCCAGGTCGGCACCTCGCTGGCCAACCAGACCACCTACACCGACAGCTCGGTTGTGCCCGGCACCACCTACAGCTACGAGATCGTGACCTACAACGACGCCAAGAGCAGCACTGCCGTGATCGGTGCCAACGAGGCCACCGCGACCTCGGGTTCAGTGACGGTGACGGCGGCGGCGACCGCAGCGCCCGAAGCGCCGACCAACCTGACCGCCTCCTTCCTGACCCCGGCCCTGGGCGTGAAACTGAGTTGGACCGCCGCGACCGGCACGGTCACGAGCTACACGGTTACGCGCAGCGGCGGCCAGAACTGGCCGAACATCACCACGACCTCGTACACCGACAGCACCAATGTCGTGCCGAACACCTCCTACACCTACACCGTTACCGCCGTCAACTCGGCGGGCAGCAGCCCCGCCGCAACGCTCACGGTGCTGACCCTGCCCGACGCGCCGACCGGCCTGGCCAGCGTGGCCAGCCCGACCTCGGCAATCCTGAACTGGAACGCCCCGGCGGGCGCAATCACCAGCTACACGGTTGAGCGCAGCAGCAACCTGTACTCCTGGCAGACCATTGGTAGCGCATCCAACACCAGCTACACCGACAACGCGGTCAAGCCAAACGCGAGCTACTTCTACCGCGTTAAGGCAAACAACGCCACTGGTTCCAGCGCGGCGACCGCCTGGATCTTCGTGACTGTGCAGGCGAACCTGCCGCCCGCGCCGACCGGCCTGAACATCACCCTCGACCCGGCGACGCCGACGAGCGTCAGCCTGAACTGGACCTCGGGCAACATCAACATCCCGGTTAGCAGCTACCTGGTTGAGCGCAGCACAACCAACGCTGGCCCGTGGACCCAGGTGGGTACGCCCACGACCACGTCCTTTGTCGATACGACGGCCACGGCGAACACGAGCTACTACTACCACGTTATCGCCACCAACCCGAGCTACGACCCGATCAACTCGGTCTCGTCTGCGCAGGGCATCGTGACGCTGCCCAACGCTGCGACCGGCCTGGCCGGCGTGCTGAACGCCAGCGGCGGCGTTGACCTGAGCTGGACCGCTCCTGTCGGTGGGGCCGATACCTACACCATCGAGAGCAGCAGCGATGCTGGTGCCACCTGGACAACCCTGGCCACCGCGTTCAGCGGCGCGGCCCTGACCTACACCGACGCGACGGCTCAGGCGAACACGACCTACGTCTACCGCATCACCGCCTACAACGTGACGCCCGCCGCCGGCATGCCCGCAACCTCCGCCCCGGTGGTGGTGCCCCCGACCCTGCCGACGGTGGCGACGAACCTGACCGCAACCGTGAGCGCCTCTGGGGTGGCCCTGAGCTGGACCGCGCCGAGCGGCCTTGTCACCAGCTACCGGATTGACCGCCAGAATAGTACCGTCAACGGCGTCACTGCCAGCGGCTGGCAGACCGTGGGCACCTCGACCACCCCTGCCTTCACCGACACGGGTGCCGCGCCGAACACGCTGGCGGGCAACACCAGCTACGATTACCAGGTGATCGCGATTAACACCAAGGGCAATGGCCCGGCCTCGAACCCGGCCACAGCCCTGACCCTGCCCGATGCACCGGCACCGCTGGCCTTTGCTGCGATCCCAACCGGCGTCACCGTGAACTGGACGACCCCGGCTGGCAACGGCACCATCACCGGCTACACTATTGACCGCAGTGCTGATGGTGGCGCGAACTGGACGAATCTGACCAGCAGCGCGGTCAACAGCTCCACCGCCTACAACACCTACCTCGACACGTCTGTCCTGGCGGCGAACAGCAACTTCGTCTACCGGGTGTCCGCGACCAATGCCTCGGGCACCGGCGCGAGCGCGAGCATCACCGCCCTAACCGTGCCGGCTGCCCCGACCAACCTGAATGGCGCGGTGAACGCATCCGGGGTGCTTCTGACCTGGACGGTGCCCGCCGGTGGCGTCGGTACCATCACCGGCTACACCGTTGAGCGCAGCGACGGCCAGAGCTGGACGACCACTGGCCCAGGCACGTCATACACGGACAGCACGACCGCCGCCGGAAACACCACCTACACCTACACCGTCAAGGCCAACAACTCGTCAGGCAGCGGCCCAGCCTCGGCGGGCAAGATCATCCTCACCCTGCCAGGGGCATCGACGAACCTGGCCGCCACCGCCCTTAGCCCAGTGGGGGTCAGCCTGACCTGGACTCCGCCGTCTGGCAACGGCGGCGCAATCACCGGCTACATGGTCTATCGCAGTACGGATAACGGCGCGACCTGGGCGCCGGCCAACGGTACCATGACGCCTGGGGCTCCGTTCATCGACACCACCGCTGCCGCGAACACCAACTATGCCTACGGCATCATCGCCTACAACGCGACGGGTGCAGGGCCAGCCTCGGCGGCTTCCAACAACGTCCTCACCGTACCGGCTGCGCCGACCGTCAGCGCGGTCGTTCAGGCCGGCCCGCAAGTGGTTCTGACGATGGTCTCCACTGGCGGTAACGGCACCATCACCGGTTACACCATCCAGCGCCGCACCAGCGCGACTGCGGCCGCTGGCGGTCGCCGGGCCGTGGCGGCTGGCCCATGGGCGACAATCGCCACCGTTACGACTGGCACGTCCTACACTGACGGCACCGGCCTCACGCTGAATGCCAGCTACGACTACCAGGTGAGCGCCAGCAACACGCCTGCGGGCACCACCCCCGTGTTGTATGGTGCGTACTCGGCCGCCCTCAAGGTGACGGCAACTCCTCCGCTCCCGCCGACCGCCCCGACCAACCTCACGGCCCGTGCGTCAGGTGCGAATGTGGTGCTGTCCTGGAGGAACAACACCACGAACCAGACCAGCGTCATTATCGAGCGTGCGACCTCCGCTGCGACCTTGTCCTTCACCCAGATCGGCACGGTGGCCGGCACAGCCACCACCTTCACCGATGCGACGGTCGCACCGACGACGACCTACGTCTACCAGGTGCGTGCGGTCAACGCCGTCGGCTCAACGCTGTCGGCCCAGGTTACCTTCACCACGCCTGCTCCGCCCCTGCCAACCGCCCCGACCCGTCTGCGGGCAGCCGCCTCGGGTGCTAACGTGGTTCTAACCTGGACGAACGGCACGAACCAGACCAACATCGTCGTCCAGCGTGCGAATTCCGGCACGACGACCTTCACCACGCTCGCCACGCTGGGCGCCACCGCCACCACCTACTCCGATGCGACGGCTGTACAGGGGACGGCCTACACCTACCAGGTGTACGCCACCAACGCCGTCGGCTCCTCGCCGATGGTGCAGGTCACCTTCACGCTGCCGCTCGCGGCCCCGACGGGTCTTGTCGGGACGCCGAACGTGCGGGGCGCTGCCAGCAAGTTCGTTACGCTGACCTGGACGAATAACGCGCCTGCCGCGACGGGCTTCATCGTGGAGCGCCTGATTGGCGCTGCCTGGACCGCGGTCGCCGGCACCCCGACCCTGGTGGCGGGGAGTACGACATCCTACACCATCACCGAATCGCTCACAGCGACGGGTTCGTACCGCTACCGCGTCCGGGCCATCACCGCTACCGCAGCTTCTGCGAACGCCACGGTGACGGTTCGGGTTCAGTAGGACCTGACGGACACTGCGGGGCCGCCTGTGAGCGGCCCCACAGTGGGGTAACATCTAACGTGGGGGCGGGCGGTTTGCCGCTCGCCCCCATTTCAAAACTATGACACACCACATAAGACAAGGTTCGTAGCAACTTTACAGTTTGCGTCGTTCGTAGTTGGCGCTTCAGCGCCTGCGCGGCTGAAGCCGCTACTACAAACTGTAAAGTAAACTCGGCTCCTCTGAAACCTTGTCTAGCGTAGTTAATGAGGCCAGCGATGCGACGATTACGGAACCTCCCTCAGCCGATGATGCGCCTACTGCTCGGGGTGTGCTACCTGATTGCGGCCGTCGGCTTCGGCATCTTCGGTACCCAGTCGGCGCGCGCCGAGGCCACGCGGATCGAGCAACTCCCCCACCTCGACGGCGCAGTGGGCAAGGACGGCTCGTTTATCTGTACGCTCACGCCGGTGGCCTCACAGAGCGCCGCACCTGGCACGCCGACGGTGGTGCAGATCGTCCCCGGCAGCGTGGTGCTGATCGAAGGCCAGATCAGTCCGCTCAACCCGCCGAGCTACCGCAACTTCATCTCCTATGTGCGTGAGGAGTATCGCGGGATCAACCCCGATGGCTCGGCCATCTGGAACGAGGATCAGCGCGTGACGCCTGGGCTGCTGATCGACATTGCCGGTGGCAGTGTGCGGATCGCCAATACCGATTATCGACTCGATAGCCCCCACCAGCGCTGGCAGGACACCAATACGCTCATCGCCAACACCGGCGGTATCGTCGGGGGCACCCGGCGCTATACCGGCCTAACGGTGTTTCGTCCGGTGACGGCCATCGGCGTTCTGGAGAGCGGGCCGGACGGCCCAGAGCTGCGCACCTCGTTCGTCTTCGGTGGCAGCCGCGCCGAGTATATCGCCACCCAGCTTGGTGCCGCCGCCTACCTGCCCTGGCTTGGCGGCTTCGCCGCCGTCATCGGGCTCTCCATGATCGCCCGCAACCTGCAGCACGTTGGCCTATGGGTGCTGCGCACGTCGCCGCGCCGGGCCGACGGCCAGGTCGTGTCCCACCACGCGGCGTAGGTTCGTGCGAACGTAATGAAGGCACTACCGCCTTCGTTGACCTAGCCCCAATACCTTTCAAACTTATCATTCGCGCATTTGCAAGGCCACGTTCCCCGGCGACAGGCCCAGGCGGATGATACGCGGCCACCAAGGCCGGTACGTCGTACTGTTCGGGAGTCGTGTTGGTGACCGATATCTGCCAGCCCAGCCGGTCGACCATTATAGCAATCCTCTTGGGGTTGTTGTGTGGAGTCAAGGCTTTAGCCGGATAAGGCCGCCTAAAGGCTCGACTCCTTTTCATAACCAGTTTAGGATTGTTACACGTGTCCGCGTGGATCAGGGCGGCATCCACCCAGTCCGCAATCTCGGCGCTGGCGTGGATGGGACGATAGGTGCCCAGATAGCGGCTGCCATGGGCGACGATGTGGCCACGGGTTGGCAGATCCGTCATCTTACTATCGCCGACGATCAGGACATCGGGGGTGCCCAGCGCCGCAACCGCCGCGTCATAGGCAGGCACAGAGAGTGGATTATCGCTACGGTTCCCGGCGACCGGCTGACAGCAGATCGGCAACCCCAAGGGGTCGAGGGTAGCCAGCATCAGTTTGAACGGGCGCAGGTCGGGGCGATGGTCTTTGATCCCGCCATGCTGAAACAGACTCTCATCGGCGACATCATCGTGATAGACGCTGACGCTGGTGCTATCGAGCCGCACGGTCTCGGTGGGCAGGCGATACACGCGCACCCAGCGCTGCATCAGCGCCGTGTCAAGGGTCGCCTGCGTGGTCGGGTCACCGAGCATGGTCAAGATGCTGGCCAAGCGGTCGTCCGTGCAATCCGTATCGCGCAAAGTGATAATCCAGCAGGGTATTGAGCGTCTGGACGCGATCCGCCGCCCAGTCGCACACCGCGACCATGGTGATGATGCCGAGCAGCAACGGCAGGCTATTGACATGCTCGCTGGTGAGGGTGATCGGTAGTGGTATCATACCGTCAGGGTAGCACACTCCCGTCCGAACTTGGTACCCCAAATGCGCGAATCATAAGTTTCAAAATGGGCACATTCAGCTTTACTGTCTTGCGATGAGGCGACGAGGCGATGAGGCGCTCCGTATCGCCTCATCGCGTCATCGTTTCGTCGCTGATTGTCACGCTGGTTTGAAACATGCCTAAGTAAGCAGACTGACACATCGCGTTATACGAGTTGACGCGGTACGCCGATTGACCGTATAATTGCTATGCACGTACGCGGTAGATATGGAGTTCACGATGGCCTACTTTAAAGACGAATCCGAGTTGCGCCATATTCTCGGCATGCTCTATGATCGCGTCAAGATTGACCCAGCCATCGCGCCGCGCATCCGCGAAGGAAAGGTCATTGTCCAGTTTCGCTACTCCGAACCGGTTGGGATTGCGACGATCAACGCCGCCGGGCCACCAACCCAGCCAGGTGCTTTCTACGATGTACTCTGGGGCGATAACACCGGCCTGAAGCCAGATGTCACGATGACCATGAAGGCCGACGTGGCTCACCAGTTCTGGCACGGCAAGGTGAACTTGATGATGGCCCTCACGCGGCGTCAGATCATCGCGAAAGGCCCCATCCCCAAGATCCTAAGGCTCCTGCCAGCGGTTGAGCCGGTCTACGCGATCTACCCGGTGATGCTGCGCGAGATCGGTCGCTCGGATCTGGTCATTACGAAGTAGCACGACATAGCGGGGGGCCATCTGCCCCCAAGCCCCAATGCATGCCCAGCAACAGCGAGATGTACGCACGCGGCGCCACGGACGCCGCGCAAGACGACCTCAATTCCTTCTACTACCAGCACTACTACGACTACCGTAGAGGGTATGACGATGCCCGCCGACAACAACGGGGCGGGTCGTCTGCGCTCTTGTCTACCTGGCTGCTGCCACTGCTCGCTCTCGTGGGCGTGGCCCTGCTCGGCCTCGTTGTCTTCTGGCTGCTGATTCTCGGCCCCCGGCCCGTGCCGCCCGCCCTAACGCCCACCTTCGTGAGTACCATCGTTAGTGTCAGTCCCTTCCCGGTCGTTCAGCCAAGCCCGTCGCCGGTTGCAACCGTCTCCCCCACCGCTCCACCTGTGCTGCGCATCGGCGTGCGCGTTCGTGTGGCGAATGTGGGCGATACGCCGTTACGGGCGCGTGCCAAGCCCGGCACGGAGCAGTCTAACCGGACAGTGGCGCGTTTCCCGCAGGGTGCTGAGGTCATGATTACCGACGGGCCGGAACCGGCCAATGGGCTGATCTGGTGGCGGATCAAGGGGACTGCGGGGGAGGGCTGGAGCGTCGGGAGATCAGCCGAGGGTCTGGTCTTTCTTGAGGTGCTGCCGTAACGCTGGTCATATAGCAATCCTAAATTGGTTATGAAAAGGAGTCGAGCCTTTAGGCGGCCTTATCCGGCTAAAGCCTTGACTCCACACAACAACCCCAAGAGGATTGCGCTCTGTCTGGTTGAACGTGGCCGCGAAGC
>CAIRFY010000192.1 GCA_903877945.1 uncultured Oscillochloris sp.
ATCCCAGAAGGCTCCCCATTTGTCATTTTTTAAGCTTGATGCGCATGGGGATAATGCGTTGTTCCCCCCCGCGTGCGGGGGGGCTAGGGGGGGTGATCGGCGGGAGCCTTTCTGCGAAGATATTTACAACTGTAGTATTAGGTGTCAGGTGTTAGGTTTACCGTTCGTAGTGGCGGATTCAGCCCACCGATCAGCTCCAGACGCGGCTGAAGCCGCTACTACGAACGGTCACGCTGATACGCTGATACGCTGATACCTGATACCTGATACCTGACACCTGACTACGGGGGTGGCCCTGCCGGGTTAAACGTGCTGACAACATCCTGAACCAGTACGTGGTCACCGACCTTGAGGCCACTGAGTACCTCAACGTTCTCGCTGTTGCTCAGGCCGATGCTGACATCCTGGCGCTTGCTGGCAGGTTCGACGCTGGCTTGCCCGCCGCTCACCACTGTCACTGGGACGCCGGTTGGGTCGAAGATCAGCACGTAGCTCTTGCCGCCCTCGGTGCGAACAGCGCGCCGGGGTACGAGCAGGACGGCGTCTTTCTGGCTGGTGATGATCGCCACGACGGCGGTCATGCCAGGCCGCACGCCGGTGTTACCATTATCGAGGTTCACGGTGACGGTGTAGGTGGTGGTACCCTGGGTGCTGCGGGTGGCCTGGGGGGCGATTGAAGCCACGGTGCCGCCGATCTCGACATCGGGCAGGGCGTCGAGGTTCACGCGCACGCGCTGGCCGGGCTGCACCTGGGCGATGTCCAGTTCATCGATGGGCACGTCGATGTGGAAGCTGCGGACATCGACCACGGCGATGCTGGATGTGCCATCGGCGGACTCGCCCACGTGCATGGTAATTGCCGCGACGGTGGCGGCAAAGGGTGCCGTCAGGGTGGCTAGGTCGAGGTTGCGCTGGGCCAACTTCACGCCCACCTCGGCGCGTACCACAGCGGCCTCGCGACTGGCCAAGGTCGCCTTGCTCGGATCGGCGGTGAGTTTATCGAGGCCAGCCTGGGCAATCTCGACGCTCGACTGACTGACGGCCAGTTCGCTGGCGCGATTGGCCCCGGTAAGTTGGGCCAGCTTGGCCTGGGCGCGCTGCACAGCGGCGTGGGCGTCGGCGAGATCTTCGGCTTTGGCCCCGGACAGCAGCTTATTGTGGCTGGCGAGGGCGCTGTGCAAGGCCGACTCGTTAATTCGGATGGTGTTGATCTCGTCTTGTCTGGCTTGGTCGTAGGCCACCTGGGCCGCGCTCAGAGCGGACTCGGCGTCGTGTACCGAGCGCAGCGCCTGGGCCTCCTGGTCCTTGCGATCCTGGGGCAGACCGCTGGGCAACTTCTCCAACTGGCGATTTTCCCAATACATTTTGCTGTAGGAGTCTTGGGTGTTGCGTAGGAAGTTCGCCTTCGTCTCCATATCCACGCGGGTGCGCTCCTTGGCTGCCGCTAGGTCAACCCGCGACTGGGCGAGGGTACTCCGGGCACGCTGAACCTGGTCGTTGGATGCCGCCAGTTCATCGCTGGCCGGACCCGCCTGAAGGCGGCTCAGCCGGGCCTGCGCACTGGTCACGTCGGCGTGGGCCGCGTCAATATCAGCTTTGCTGACGCTGGTGGCGGCCTGCTGGTACTGGCTACGGGCCTGCGCAAGACGGGCCTGAGCCTCGGCGAGGTCGGTTGCGCTGGCCCCCGCGAGCAGACCCTCGTAGTCAGCCTGGGCCTGGCGCTGGTCGGCCTGGGCCTGCGCAAGCGAGAGCGCCAGCCCGCCGCTGTCGATGCGGGCCAGGGGTTCGCCCACCTGCACCGGATCGCCCGCCTGCACCATGATCTCCACCACCGTGCCGCTCTGCGCAAAGCGCAACTGGGCTTCGGCGGCTGGCTCGATGTTGCCGGTGGCGCTCACCGTCGAGTTGATCGTGCCGGTACTCACCGCCACGCTCTGCCAGCCGGTGGGTATGGTTCCCGCTGCTGGGGGTTTAGGGTACAGGTAGAAGCCACCGCCTGCGCAGGCGGCGATCACCACAAGCACGCCGCCGATGATGAGGAATCGTCTGCGGCGACCATGTTGGTTCCGTTTGCGGGGGGGCTCGGCAGATGCCATCGCTTGCGCTCCTTAGGCAGATTTCAGATTGCAGATGTGCCGCAACAGGACGCGGTGCATATGCCTAAGACTAATACTTTTCAAATAAGCCGATCTCGTACTGACCCCGTGCCCCTCTCCCTAGGGAGAGGGGGCTGGGGGGTGAGGGCTGTTCGGCGGCAGACTCCTTATTCGTAAAGTATTGTGCCTAAGGCATGTTTCAATCCAGATTGACAATTCAGCGACGAAACGATGACGCGGTGAGGCGCTCCGTATCGCCTCATCACCTCATCGCCTCGTCGCAAGACGGTAAAGCTGAATGTGCCCATTTTGAAACATGCCTAAGACAAGGTTTCAGGTGCCAGGTTTCAGCTTTACAGTTTGGCGAGGATGCGACGAGGCGATGCTATCGCATCCTCGCGTCCTCACGTCTTCGCGTCCCTGCCAAACTGTAAAGCTGTTCTGAACCATGTCTAAACTGTCAAACCGGCTTGACAGTTTGTGGTGAACGTAGCACCGCCTTCCAGGCGGTCAGGCGTAGCGCCGCAGGCTGGAAGCCCGCGCTACAAACTGTCACGCTGAAACCTTGTCTCGTCGCTATTATCACCGCATGCTACGACTGAACACATCAGCCGGTTGCACGAGCATTACCCGATGATCTCGCGCAGTAGGCGGCGCTGGAGTTTGCCGGATGCGGTGCGCGGCAGTTCGCTGAGTACGATGATCCGGCGTGGCAGTTTGTAGGTAGCCAGACGACCGCGCAGGTCGGTGAGGATGGCGGCTTCGGTGGCGGGGCTGCGCAGGACGACGGCGGCTATCGGCACTTGGCCCCAGTGTTCGTCGGGTAGGCCGATGACACCGGCCTCGGCGACAGCGGGGTGAGCGAGCAGGGCCGCCTCGACCTCGGCAGGGTAGATGTTCTCGCCACCGGAGATGATCAGGTCGCTGCGGCGGTCGGCCACGTAGAGGTAGCCCTCCGCGTCGCGGTGGCCCAGGTCGCCGGTGTGCAGCCAGCCGTCGCGCAGGGCGGCAGCGCTGGCCTCGGGATTGCCGACGTAGCCATTGGTGATGGTTGGGCCGCTGAGCAGGATCTCGCCGACCTCGCCGGGCGTGGCCTCGCGGCCATTTACGTCGATGCGCAGGCCCACCGGCAGCAGCGGCTGACCGGCTGAGCCCAGCTTGCGCAGGGCGTCGGCGGGGGCCAGGGTGACGGCCTGGGATGCGCTCTCGGTGAGGCCGTAGGTCTGTACGACGGGCACGCCGAGGTTGGCGCAGCGCTCCAGGAGGGGCCGGGGGGCTGGGCCACCGCCGAGCAGGGCGCAGCGGAAGTGCGGCGGGTAGGGCGTGTTCCCGCGTGCGTCGAGCATGCGCTGGAGGGTGGCGGCGACCACGGAGATAATCGTTACGCCCTGATCGTCGATGGCCGCGTTGACGGCGACCGGGTCAAAGCGCTCGTGCAGCACCACCGGGATGCCGTAGATCGCGCCGCGCAGCAGGATGGAGAGACCACCGACGTGGAAGAGCGGCAGCACCGCCAGCCAGCGGTCGTCTTCGTGCAGGCCGAGGTTGAGCGCCGAGGCGGTGGCGCTCCACCAGTGGTTGCCGTAGCTGAGCATGGCCCCCTTGGGCGCGCCGGTGGTGCCCGAGGTGTAGATGATCGCGTGGGGGGATTCAAGATTGATTGATTGCTGTTCGGCCCTCACCCCCAGCCCCTCTCCTGCTGGGAGAGGGGTAGGGGGTGAGGGCCAGAGTTCATCAAACGAGAGGATACCCAGAGCCGGGGACGGGATTTGCGCGGCCAGACCTAAGTTCGGCGTATCGGTGAGGATGAGTTGGGCTGCACTGTCCGCAGCCTGAAAAACAAGCTCGGCGGGCGAAAGACGGGTGTTGAGCGGGACGAGCACGGCTCCACAGCGCGGCGCGGCGTGGACGAGGGCCACGTAGTCGGCGCAGTTGGCAGCCAGGATGGCCAGGCGGTCGCCGGGACGCAGGCCGAGGGCGACAAGTCGCGTGGCCAGATCGTCGGCACGCTGGCTCAACTCGGCGAAGGACCAGGTGACGCCGGGGGCGAACAGGGCCGGGCGGTCGGGGCGCGCTGTCGTCTGCCGCGCAAGCCAGTCGGGGATGATCATAGGTGTGGTGATTATCCCAACAATAAACCCAGCGCCAGCAGGGCACCGAAAACCATGTGTAGGCGACCGGTGTCGCGCAGGGCGGCGTTGAGCGGGCGGCCGCGCTGCTTGCTGACGCGGTCGAGCAGGTTCAGGGCGAGGGGCACGCTGAACCAGACGATCAGGACGAAGGGCGAGGCGCCGCCCCACATCCAGGCCAGGGGGGCGCTGAGGTAAGCGCCAAGGAGCAGCAGGGCGTACTCGGTGCGGGCGAACATCTCGCCGTAGATCACGGCCAGGGTGCGCTTGCCGACCAGCTTGTCGGTGGGCGCGTCGCGCAGGTTGTTGACCACAATAATGGCGGTAACGAGCATGGACACGGGGAGGGAGGCGAGGACGGCCACAGCGCGCAGTTGCCCGCTGTGCAGGTAATCGGTGCCGACGACGGCGATGACGCCAAAGAAAATAAAGGTAAAAACATCGCCGAGTCCGTTATAGCCAAGTGGGTAGGGGCCGCCGGTGTAGAGGATGCCCGAGGCGATTGAGAGCAGACCGATGATCAAGATAGGCCAGCCGCCGACGTAGATCAGGTAGGCTCCGCAGAGGGCAGCCAGGGCGAAGGTGACCAACATCATGGCGCGCACCGTGGCGGGCGGGATCAGGCCGCTCTGGGTGACGCGGGTTGGGCCGAGGCGATCCGGGGTATCGGCACCCTTTTGGTGATCGAAGTAATCGTTGGCAAGGTTAGTGCCAATCTGAATGAGCAGACTGGCCAGCAGCGCGGCGACAAAGACCAGCGGGCGGAACAGCTTATCGCCGAGGGCGGTGGCCGAGCCGACCAGTACCGGCACCACGGCGGCGGGCAAGGTGGGCACGCGGATGGCCATGAGCCAGGCGCGGGTTGGGGTTGGCGGGGATGTTTTCATGATGTTCGTAGATCGCAGCCCTCACCCCCAGCCCCTCTCCCTGAGCGGGCGAGGGGAGTCTTCGTCCCTTCTCCGTAGGGAGAGGAACTGAGGGTGAGGGCGGGTCGTTACGGGAACCTTCTAAACTGCCGGAAGTTCGGCTTGCGCTTCTCCAGGAACGCCTGCTTGCCCTCCTGGGCCTCCTCGCTAAGGTAGTAAAGTAGGGTAGCGTCGCCCGCGAGCTGCTGGAGACCGGCGTGGCCGTCGGCGGCGGCGTTGATTGCGGCTTTGAGGAAGCGGATAGCCATCGGGCTCTTGTCAAGAATCTCCCTGGCCCACTGCACGCCCTCGTCCTCCAGTTGCTCCAGGGGCACGATGGCGTTGATCAGGCCCATGTCGAGAGCCTGCTGGGCGTTGTACTGGCGGCAAAGATACCAGATTTCGCGGGCCTTTTTGTCGCCGACCATACGAGCGAGCAGGTTCGAGCCGTAGCCCGCATCGAAACTGCCGACCTTCGGCCCGGTCTGACCAAAGACAGCGTTCTCAGCGGCGATGGTCAGGTCGCAGACGATGTGCAGGACGTGGCCGCCGCCGATGGCGTAGCCCGCCACCAGGGCGATCACCGGCTTGGGGGTGACGCGGATAAGCCGCTGGAGGTCGAGGACGTTCAGGCGCGGGACTTTGTCGCCGCCAACGTAGCCGCCCTGGCCGCGCACGCTCTGGTCGCCGCCAGAGCAGAACGCCCGGTCGCCCGCCCCGGTGAAGAGGATTACGCCGACGCTCTCGTCGTCGCGGGCGCGGGTGAAGGCGTCGATCATCTCGGTGGTCGTTTCTGGGCGGAAGGCGTTGTGCTTCTCGGGGCGGTTGATGGTGATCTTGGCGATCCCCTCGCCACCGGCGTCGTGCTCATAGATGATGTCGGTGTAGGCACCGACGTTGTTCCACTCGATGGGCATTCCTGGCTCCTTGATCTATCGTCCCTCACCCCCCTGCCCCCCTCTCCCTCAAGGGGAGAGGGGGGAGATCGGCTCCCCTCCCCCCTTGAGGGGGCTGGGGGTGGGGGTCGTATTATTCCGTCAGGAATCCTACCACAAGTTCGGCGAACGCCTCCGGGCGCTCTAGGTGGGCGGTGTGGCCTGCGCTAGGCAAGCTGGTGTGGCGGGCGCTGGGCATGAGCGCGGCCATTTGGCGGTTGATTGCCTTGAATTTTATGTCAAGCTCGCCGGTCATCAGCAGGGTGGGCATGGTGATCGTGTCCAGTCGCGGCCAGAGCGACTCCTGACGACCGGTGCCCATGCCGCGCAAGGATGTGGACAGACCCGCAGGGCTGTTGCGCAGGCGACGCTCGCGCAGAGCGGCGCGGGCCTCGGTGGGCAGGGATGCCTGGCTGGCGAAGAGCGGGATGGCCTGCCAGTAGTCGGCGAACCACTCTACGCCTTGGGTCACGATCTGGTCAGCCAGGGCATCGTCGGCGGCGGCGCGGGCCGCACGCTCAGCGGGGTCGGCGATGCCGGGCGAGGCGCTTTCTAGGATGAGCGAGCGCACCCGCTCAGGGGCGGCCAGCGCCAGATGCAGGGCGACCCGCCCGCCCAGCGAGTAGCCTAATGTGTCGAACTGGGCGTGGCCGCGATCTTCCATCATCGCAAGCATCTCAGATACGCAGCTCTCCATAGAGCATTGATCTGCTAACGATTGCCCGTGGCCGGGCAGATCCACAGCAATGACCTGGCGGAACGGAGCAAGGCGTGGGATCACGTCGGCCCATTCAGCAGTGCTGCCGGTAAAGCCATGTAGAAGCAGGATAGGGTACATATAGCAATCCTAAACTGGTTATGAAAAGGAGTCAATCCTTTAGGCGGCCTTATCCGGGCATGTGCAAAGTCGTGTGGTCGCCGGACAGCCCTCACCCCCCAGCCCCCTCTCCCTGAACGGGAGAGGGGGAGCCGAGC
>CAIRFY010000193.1 GCA_903877945.1 uncultured Oscillochloris sp.
AGCTTTACAGTTTGGCGAGGATGCGACGAGGCGACGAGGCGACGAGGCGATGCTATCGCATCCTCGCGTCCTCGCGTCTCCGCCACACTGTAAAGCTGTTCTGAACCTTGTCCTACCCTGCGCCGAAGAGCAACTCGCGTGCGGCCTCACCGGTATCCGGGCTGAGGAAGAAGAAGCCCAGGGCCACGATCACATAGACCGCCAGCAGTTGTGCGCCCTCCAGCCAGTTACTCTCGCCGTCCGACGAGATGATCGTGGCGATGAGCACCGAGAGGGTTAGGGCGGCTACCTCCAAAATACTGAAGAAGAGCGTCATCTCGGCGGGGGCGACGAGCAGGCTGACGAAGACCAGCAGCGGGGCCACAAACAGGGCTACCTGGGTACTCGAACCCATCGAGATCGCTAACGAGAGATCCATCTTGTTCTTGAGGGCCATCTGCACGCCGACGATGTGTTCGGCCACGTTGCCCACCAGCGGGATAATAATGATCCCGACGAAGAACTCGCTCATGCCCAAGACCTTGACCGTCGGCTCCACCGCACCCACCAGAAACTCGCTCAGAAAGACAATCGCCAGGGTGCTGGCACCCAGCACACCGGATGCTACCGGCACGCTCCACGTCGCCTTGTGCGGCTTCGCCTCGCCCTCGCCGTGGTCATCCACACCCACCGGCGCGTTCACCGCCAGATCCGGCTGCTGGAACGCGAAGATCAGGCTGAGGACGTAGAGCAGCATCAGGATGCCCGCTACCCCCAGGCTGAGTCCGTTCAGCGCCACGTCGTTGGCCTCGGTGCTGAAAACATCCAGTCGGCTCGTGCTAACTTGACGTAATACTTCAAAGAGCGTCGGGATGGTCAGCCCAATCACCGCCAGGGTCATCATCGACGAATTGACTCCGGTCGTCCGGCGGTCGAAGCGCTGGATGCCGTTCTTCAGCCCGCCAAAGAACATACTTGCGCCCAGGATGAGCAGCAAGTTACCCAGGATCGAGCCGGTAATAGACGCCTTCACCAGCTCAAACTTACCGGCCTGGAGTGCAACAATCGTAATGATCAACTCGGCCGCATTGCCCAGGGTGGCGTTGAGTAGGCCACCGATCCGTGGCCCGGTGTGGACAGACAGTTCCTCGGTGGCCTCGCCCAGGTAGCCAGCCAGTGGGACGAGCCCGAGGCAGCAGCAGGCGAAGAGCAAAATGTCGTTCTTCAGGGCGGGAACAAACTCTAGCAGAAAGGCTACCGGCACGAACACCATCATGAAACGTAGCCACTTCATGCGTCACCCTTCGGTTCTTTTTTCTTCAGACTGAGGAAGTAGGAGAGCGACGCAATCACCAGCGCAACGGCGGCACCGGGGCTGAGCAGGTCGCGTTGTCCATCCCAGGAAATGACTTGGCCGAGGAAGAGGACGCCCAACACCACGATCACCACACCGATCAGCTTTTCCTTCAGGTCGTCCAAATTATGGATGACCAGCCAACTTGGCATGGGGATGCTGTCATCGACAAAAAGCTCGTACAGGCCGACCGCGATCACGTAGAGTACCGTGGCAAGCAGGAAGAGATCAACCAACTCGATAGCAGAGAGTAAAAACCCCTTGACACCTTTAGAGCTTACTTCGATGGCGAAAGCATGTGTGATGACCTGAATTGTCTCGGCCGCTCCGTAGATCATCAGTGCTGTAGCCGTCACGAAGATACAGATCACCGGCACAAGTGCGATATAGCGCGTTGCGGCAAGGAATCGCTGCATGTTTTCTCCTCTGTCACTGCGAATGTTCGGCGAAGTGTACGGGAGTCAACGCTCCTTGTCAATGTGGGTCATTTCAGCCGATCAGACGCTATGTGTAACATAGCTTCTGATATGTTACACATACGAACGGAAATTATGCTATACTCCGCCGGGTTCCATGAGCCATGATCCGCTGCGCATACACCGCAATCTCCGCCCTCCGCCCTAATGCGGGGAGATGTACGACAGCAGGGGTGTAGGCGACCATGTAAAGGCTTTTTGATTATGTCAACTAGTAATGAATCACAGCTAGAGTCCAGCACGCCGTTAGAGCGGGCAGGGGCGATCTGGATGGCGCGACTGAAGAACGCCGGGCTTGACCCGGATGAGGACGAGGATGGCATGGACGAGGAGGATCTACGCCGCCGCGACGAGCAGCGCCACCATGCCCAGCGCACCATCGAATCCTATCAGATCGCCTTGACCTTGTTTATTCGCTGGGCGACGCGCCAGGGTCGCGGGTGCCTGGGCGATCTTCAGCTCGACGACCTGCTGGTCTACGCCCGCAGCCTGCGTCGGCATAGCTACGATCTCTCGCAGCGGGCGCAGCAAGCTCACGATGTCGGCCAGAATGTTGATCGGCTTTCACCCCGCACTATCCATGCGTATGTACGCCCATTGCTGGGATTCCTGGCCCTGGCCGATTCGTTTGGTGCTCTGGGGTTTCGGACGGCTGCCCTTCAGGCTGAGATCTCACGGGCGCTGCCACGGCTGCCTGATCCGCTGGCCCCGACGCCGCCGGATCTGCGACGATTGGCCGCACATTATGACAAGCCAAATAACAAAAGCGACGACCGCACCGAACGGCTGATCCTGATTCGACTGCGCAATGCGGCGTTGCTGCACATGCTCTTCTCATCAGGGGCGCGCATCTCCGAAGTGCTTAGCCTGGATGTGGGCGATGTCTGCCGTGACCGGCGCATCCTCCAGCAGGCCACGGTCTATGGCAAGGGGCGGCGCGAGGGGACGCTCTTTATCCGCCGACCGGCTGAGCGGGCGCTGCGGCGCTACGTGGAGGCCCGTAGCTGGCCGCAGGCAAGCGCGGCGCTCTTCGAGTCGCTGGATCGGCGCACAGCGGGGATGCGACTCAACCGGGTCAGCGGCTGGCGGATTGTCCACGAGGCCGCTGAATCGTTAGCGGATCAGGTTGTCCTAGAGGGAAAAGTGGACGAGGCCGAGCTGCTGCGGGCCACATCACCGCACAGCTTCCGCCACTTTGTCGGCTACCACCTGCTGAACGAGGGCGTGTCGCTGGCCGAAGTTTCGCAGATCCTGCGGCACCGCAGCATTGAGGTAACGCGCAGTTATTACGCGACCTACCGCGATGTCCAGCTTCAGGAGGTACACGACCAGTTCAGCGCTGATCCGCTGGAGTGAATGATAGTGCAGTAAGGCATGTTTCAATCCAGATTGACAATTCAGCGACGAAACGATGACGCGGTGAGGCGCTCCGTATCGCCTCATCACCTCATCGCCTCGTCGCAAGACTGTAAAGCTGAATGTGCCCATTTTGAAACATGCCTAAGACAA
>CAIRFY010000194.1 GCA_903877945.1 uncultured Oscillochloris sp.
CTGGTGCGGAATCTCCCCTCTCCCCGTGAGGGAGAGGGGCAGGGGGTGAGGGCCGGAGGGTGACTTTGCAACAGCCCTAACCCTGGCAGGCGGTCACCAACATCGAAGGTCAAAGTCTCATATAATAGCGTGACACCATGTCTTGGAGAGTGTAACCGGTTCTGAGACATAACTTGGAGGAAACAATGATGTTCTCTCACACGTCACGTCGCCGACTATTCACCATCCTGCTCGTTATCACCCTGGGGTTAGGTCTGGGCGGTACCCTTACTGTCCGCTCCTCTGATCGGCCTTTTGTCAGTTCCAATGGCGTTGTCCTCCAGGCGAACACAAGCATGACGATCTACAAGCTGGTCGCCCCTACCCTAACGACGAACGACACCTTGAGCTTGACACAGCGTTTCAGTGGAATCTACAGTCGGCAGCCGGTGGGGACAGAAACCTACCTGGGCAAGCCGCGCTACACCGTCCCCAACACCACCACGCACTCGCTGCTGACACAGTACGGGGCCACGGGCGGTTTCTACGCCATGAACCTCGATGAGGTGGGTCGGGAGACGCCGCGTGGTGTGATCGACGCTGCCCAAGCTACGCTGCTTGCCTGCCAGTTCTTGAGCAATCAAGGATTCATCGACAGCAAGGGCAATCTGCTGCTCAACGCGAACACCCAGCAGGGCGTACACACTCCGAGCTGCACGTCCACCCCCGACCCGCTGAATCCTCCGATTCAGGCCCACCTGATTAGGGCCGCCACCGTGGACGCTGCGACGCCGGGAGCGGCGGCGACGGAACAGACGATTGGCGTGGTTGTAGAAGTGCCCATGGGCATTCCCCAGGGCGCCGCTGCGCCGCTGCCTGATCTGCCTATCGGCGGGCCGGGCGGGCACATCTCGTTGCTCTTCAGCACCACCACGCAGGACTCGGGAGCCTCGCTTGATGGCCCCAACGGCGTGCCCGGCCTGGCCGCCGTGGCGATGCCCTTCTTCGGGCGTAGTCTGGCAGTCCTGCGCGCCAGCGTGCCGATCAGGGATCCCCTCCTGGTTCAGCAAGCGGTGGAGCAGCAGGTACGCAGCGCCTATCCCGGCGCCACGGTCAACGTGCCGACACCCGCGACCTATTATCAGGTGCTGGACGGTGCCACCGAACAGGGTGTCATGGAGCCGATACTCAATTTCAGTGGCATCGAGGTGACCACCGGCGGCCAGACGATCATCCTGAATAACATCGTGGAGCCGCTGGCGCAAAGCGGAGCGGGCGGATTTCCCAGCGTGAGCATTACCTCCCCGACCGACGGCATCGCGGTTACCCCAGGCATCAGCACCACCTTCAGCGGCCAGATTAGCGGCGGCGCGGCACCCTACCCCTACACCTACCAGTGGTTCCGTGATGACGGCAAGGCGCTCAGCGCCCCGGCCGATATTGCGGCGGACGGGCCGGTTCAGCTACAGACAAGCGATCTGCAAGGGGTGGGAAAAGCAGGTGCGCCGAGCCCGCTGAGCGTAATCCTGCGCGTCACCGACTCCGAGGGCGCTGTGCGCGAGGCCAGGGTGAGCCTATCCTTGACAGTCGCCTCGCCAGTCACCTACCTACCCCTGGTCGCCAACGGCAGCGGCGGCGTGGCCCTCCATACCGCAGCGCCCGTCACCAGCCCCGCCCAGACCAGCTACACCTTCGGCGTCGAGGCGAACTGGGACTACCCGCCAGCGGGCGCGGGAGGCCCCGACCTTCCGGGGGTCATCCCCGACGCCACCAGTTTCCGCAGCGGCATGGCGGGCTACGGCTACAGCTCACGCTTCTACTGGACGAACAGCCTGGCCTGGGAACGTGACTGGCGCGACTGTGGCCTGGGCGGCGGCGACTGTAGCTATGGGGTTGATAGGGCCGACTTCGTCTTCTACTCGGGCCACGGCGGTGCCGGCGGGATCGCCCTGGCCTCAAACAGGGACAGTAGTTGGTTCGACGGCAGCAACGCCCGCTACCAGACGCTGCGCTGGGCCGGATTCTCGTCGTGCCAAACCCTGCGCGTGCAGGGCTACACCGCGCCGAACGAGCCGATCCGCCACTGGTTCAACGCCTTCCAGGGCGCGCACCTGCTGATGGGGTTCAACAGCAACATGGCCGACATCTCCTTCGGGGGGCGGCTGGTAGACAATATGCGCGTGCCGAGCTTCTTCGGCATTGATTTCCCGTGGGCTCAGATGACGATTGCCCAGGCGTGGGTGACGACCGCCTTTGAGCTGAATGCCGGTAAGCCCGCCTACATCTACGCTCGCGGCAGCAATGGGGCCAACCCGTCAACCGACAAACTGCCGCGACCGGGTGTTGCCATGCCACCGCGCCCGTTGCCCGTCGTGTCGTACCACTGGGTCTGGTGGGATTTCTAGGAGTAATACCATGATGCCAGGGCTGGTGCAAAGTTGGCATTGGCCCCTTCACCCCCTGCTCCTTTCCCTCACGGAGAAAGAGGGGAGATTCTGCATCAGGATGCGCTCGAATCTTCCCTCTCCCGTTCAGGGCATATCTTTACCCACATCTTTTTTACCGCAGTACAATGCGGTTTATCAGGTTCCCCCAGCGGGCGACTGAAGTCGCGCCTGCGGGGGC
>CAIRFY010000195.1 GCA_903877945.1 uncultured Oscillochloris sp.
AAATGTTCATATTCATAGCTACGGATGACAGGTGTCAGGTGTCAGGTGTCAGGTGTCAGGTTTACAGTTCGTAGTGCGGGCTTCCAGCCTGCCGACGCACATCTGGCGGGCTGGAAGCCCGCACTACGAACGTCGCAAACTGTAAAGTAACCCGAACCTTGAAAGCCCTGAAACCTCACACCTCACACCTGAAACCTCACACCTTGTCTTAGGAAATTTTATGCGTATCCTGATGATCACCCCGTACCCGCCGTCGCCCATCCGGGTGCGCGCCCTGCACCTGCTGCGCGGGCTGGCCCAGCGCGGCCACACGCTGCATCTGCTTTGTCCGGTGCATAATCAGGCCGAGGCCCGCGATCTGGAGTCCTTGCGACCAATCTGCGCCGAGATCGTCGGGGTGCCCACGCACCGGAGCGCGGCTCTTGCCGCCTGTCTGCGCGCCCTGCCCACCTCCCTACCGCTCCAGGCGGCCTACGAACTTCAACCGGCGCTAGTTGCCGCCGCACGTGCCGCTATCATCGGTGGGAATTTCGATGTCGTCCACATCGAACATCTGCGTGCCGCCCAGGTGGCCCTGGCCGCTACAGCCGGTCTGCCCGCTGCCCCGCCGCTGCTCCTTGACGCGGTGGACTGTATCAGCCTGCTCTTCGAACGCGCCCTGCGCGGCAGCCCAGCCCTCGGCCCGCGACTGATCGCCATGCTAGATCTGGCCCGAACCCGCCGCTACGAGGCGGACTACGCGGCCCACTTCGCTGGCGTTGTTGTCACCTCGCCCGAGGATGCATGGGCAATTGAGACGTTACGCGCCCAACGTGGCGCACCGTCGAGATCTGCGCCTCAGGTCGTGGCCAACGGCGTTGATCTTGCGTACTTCGCACCTCGTCATTGCCCCCGCGATCCGGCAACTGTCATCTTCAGCGGCAAAATGAGCTACCACGCAAACCACGCCGCCGCCCTCTTTTTACTCGCCGAAATCATGCCCCGTGTGTGGCGCGATCACCCCGAGGTGAACGTGATCATCGCCGGGGCGCAGCCCGCCCCTCAGATCCGGGCCTTCGCCCGCGACCCGCGTGTCGTCGTGACGGGCTACGTCCCCGATCTGCGGCCCTTCCTTGCCCGCGCTACCCTTGCTGTCGCCCCCATGCGCTACGGCGTGGGCATCCAAAACAAAGTCCTTGAGGCGATGGCCAGCGGTACGCCCGTGATCACCTCGCGCCAGACGACCCAGGCACTGACGGCACTCCCTGGCCGCGATCTGCTCGTCGCAGAAGGAGCCTCCGACTTTGCCCAACAGATGATTGCGTTGCTGGCGAACCCGCAGCACTGTCGCGACCTCAGCAACCACGCCTGCCAGTATGTCGCCCGCCACCATAGCTGGGCCGCAAGTGTTGCTACCCTCGAAAATTGCTACGCCCACGCGATTCAATCTAAATGGATGCTTATCTAATGATAAATGCAGATTTAGGCATATGTTATACCAGCCGCTAATACTACAGATATAGGTTACGACCCACGTCAGGAGGGAGTCTGCACCATGGCTATTCTGTCAATCATCATCCCCTGCTACAACGAACGGGAGGGTATTCCCTCTATGTACACGCGCTTCGCCGCAGTCATCCCAGAGCTGCGTCAGCGTACCGAGGTTGAGCTGGTGCTGGTGGATGACGGCAGCAGTGACAGCAGCGCCGAACTGCTTGAAACGGCCTTCTCCCGCCTGGGTGGGGTGACGGTGCTGCGGCACACGCGGAATCGCGGCCTGGGCGCGGCGCTGCGTACCGGATTCGCCCGCGCACACGGGGACATTATCGTCACCTGCGATAGCGACGGCACCTACCCCTTTGAGGAGATTCCGGCCCTGATTGATCGCCTAATTCCCGGCGTTGATATTGTCACTGCGTCGCCCTATCACCCCGCCGGTGGAATCGAGAACGTACCGGCCTATCGTATCTTTATCAGCAAGGGCGCATCGCTCTGCTACCGGCTCCTCGTCGGCAGGCATATCCACACCTACACGGCGCTCTTCCGGGCCTACCGCCGTGAGGTGATCGACCAGGTTGTCACTCGTGACGATGGATTCCTGATGGTGACGGAGCTGCTTGTCGAGTCAATCCTGGCCGGATTCCACGTCGCCGAATACCCAGCCATATTGCGCGTGCGCTGCTACGGTCAGTCGAAAGCGCGGGTGCTGCGGATTACCCGCGCCCACCTGAGCTATATGGCGAGCGTGATCGGGCGGCGCATGCAGAGTCGGCACCGCACGGCTCTCACTCAGGGGATACGCTGATGTTCCGTGTACTCACCATGCTCGGTACTCGCCCGGAGATCATCAAGCTCTCGCCGCTTATTCCGCTGCTATGCGAACGCTTCGAACATCTGCTCGTCCACTCAGGTCAGCACTATAGCTACGAGATGGACGCCCGCTTTTTTGCCGAGCTTGATCTGCCCGACCCTGACATAACTCTGAATGTTGGCTCGGCCAGCCATGGTGAGCAGTTGGCGCGTATGCTCGCCCGCCTTGAACCCATCCTGCTGGAATGGCAGCCGGACGCCGTGGTCGTCCAAGGCGACACCAATACCACTCTGGCGGGCGGGCTGGCCGCCGCCAAGCTGAATATCCCCGTTGTCCACGTTGAGGCCGGCTGTCGCTCGTTCAACCGGGCCATGCCCGAGGAGTTGAACCGGGTCATTGTCGATCACCTATCGAGCCTGCTCTGTGCGCCGGATATCCGTTCTGTGGATCACCTGCGAGCCGAGAACATTCCCAATTCGCAGATCGCAATGGTCGGTTCGACCGCGATTGACGCCTGCACCCGTAACCGCCAGTTTATTGGTCAATCCCGTATCCTGACCGATCTCCAACTGACACCCGGCGACTACCTTGTCCTCACGCTTCATCGGGCCGAGAACACGGTGCCCGAGCTGCTGCCCGGCATCCTGGCCGCCCTTCATGCGCTCGCGGCTGATCACACGATCATCTTTCCGGTTCACCCGCGCACCGCTGCGGCGATTACAGCGCAGGGGCTGCAGGTGTCAAGCCACATTCGCATGTGCGCTCCGCTCGGCTACATCGACATGCTGCGACTCCTGAGCGCGGCCCGCGCCGCGCTGACCGACTCAGGGGGACTTCAGGAGGAGGCCGCCGTTCTCGGCGTTCCCACCCTCATCTTACGCAACGAGACCGAGTGGCAAAAATTGGTAGACGCTGGGATTCACACTCTGGCTGGCAATCGCCCCGCCAGCATCCGTATGGCCGCCAGAGTCGCCTTAAGTAATGAGGGACTGAACATCGCCCGCTCACGCCCACTGCGCCTAGCCAGCGGCGCAAGCGAACGGATCTGTGCGCTGATTGCCGATCTCCTGGTCGAGCGTCGCCCGCTCGCTAGGTTTGTGTAATGAGGCAAGGTTCGTCGCCGCGATGAAAATGACTGCTGACATAGTGCGATGGTGTAGAGCTACCTTTGCGGCTTTGCGACTTTGCGTGAGACTCGGGAATATCCGTTGTTGGCTGTTTTCACAACAGGAATCGCTATGCAGAAGATCGACGAGATCGCCGCGTTGCCGTCCACTGCGGTCATAACGCCCGAAGGGAAGATCAGCATGAGCATGAATACGGTCGTCCTTATCTGTCTCGCCACCGTCCTTGGTATAGGCGGGCAGTTTATGCTCAAGTATGGCATGGGCCAGATGGGGCCACTGAGTCTGAGTGTCGGTAGCATCCCCCAGATCATCTGGCAGATCGCGACCGCGCCCTATGTGGTCGGTGGCCTGCTGATCTACGGCGTCGGCACCTTCTTCTGGCTGATCACCCTCTCGCGGATCGAACTGAGTGTGGCCTACCCGTTCGTCAGCCTGAACCAAGTGCTGATCTTTCTGATCGCCTGGCTTGTCCTGCACGAGCAAATCAGCCCGCAGCGCGGCATCGGCGTAGCTGTCATCTGTGCGGGTATGTTGCTTGTCGCCCAGTCCTGAGTCTACGCATGATGACCCAAACACGTGGGCATACGCGTGTGTGCCACCAGGAGGAGGAGTCGATGGAACACTTAAATCGCTACCTGAGCCAGGTTGTCTCCACATTACAAATCCTCCCGCAACCGCCCCTCAACGCTATTGCCGAGGCGCTTTGGGAAACCTATCGGCGCGATGGGACGATCTTTGTGTGCGGGAATGGCGGCAGTGCAGCGACTGCCTCGCATTTCGCGTGCGATCTTGCAAAATGGACGATCCGCCCACCTGCGCGCCGTGTGCGCGCACTGGCCCTCACCGACAACGTCCCGATTATGACCGCATGGTCAAACGACCAGAGCTACACCAGCGTCTTCGTCGAGCAGATGATCAGCCATTATCGCCCCGGCGATATGATCGTTGCTATCTCGGGCAGCGGCAACTCGCCCAACGTCCTTGAGGCGGTGGGCTGGGCAAACCAGATCGGTGCGATCACCGTCGGCATGAGCGGATTCGATGGCGGTAAGCTCTGTCGGATGGCCCAGGTGCCGATGCGGGTTGAAAACTACTGTATGCCGCAGGTCGAAGACGCCCACAGCATGATCTGCCACGCCCTCGCGGTGAACCTCGGCCAGCAGATCGAGGAGTCTCTCAGCGACCTGACAGTTGATGCATCTGCACCACAGTTTGTATTGCTGGAGCGAATGGTGGGAGGATACGAGTGATGATCCCGATCTCCCGCCCGCTGTTTGGATCGGAGGAAGAAGAGGCTGTACTCGCCGTGCTGCGCTCGGGCATGATTGCCCAGGGGCCACAGGTTGAGCGCTTCGAGGCGGCCTTCGCCGCCCTCTGCGGCGTGCCCCACGCCGTGGCCGTTAGCTCGGGTACCACTGCCCTGTACCTGGCCCTGCTTGCCCACGGCATTGGCCCCGGCGATGAGGTGATCACGACGCCTTTCACCTTCATCGCTACCGCTAACAGCGTACTCATGACTGGGGCCAGGCCGGTCTTTGTTGATATTGACCCCGCCAGCTTCAATATTGACCCGGCCCTGATTGCGGCAGCGATCACGCCGCGCACGAGGGCGATCATTCCTGTGCATCTGTACGGCCAGATTGCGGCGATGGACGCGATTATGGAGATCGCCCAGCGCCACGGACTCGTGGTTATCGAGGACGCCGCCCAAGCCGTTGGGGCGCTCTTCCACGACCGCCCGGCGGGCAGCTTTGGTACGGGCTGCTTTTCGCTCTATGCCACCAAGAATATCACCAGCGGCGAGGGCGGTATGATCACCACGGCTGACCCTGCTGTGGCCAATCATGTGCGCCTGCTGCGCAGCCACGGCAGCCGCGTACGCTACTACCACGAGATGCTGGGCTATAACTTTCGCATGACTGATCTCCAGGCTGCAATTGGCCTGGTTCAAGTAGGCAAACTGGCCGCCTTTACTGAGCGGCGTCTGCATCATGCCGCCTTCTTTGATCGCCATATCAGCCATCCGGCGGTGACAAAGCCACAGGTACAGCCTGGGCTGCGCCATGTGTTCCACCAGTACATTCTGCGCATCCACGCCGACCACCGTGCTGAGGCCGCCCGCCAACTCGCCGCCGCCGGTGTCGGCACGGCCATCTTCTACCCGCTGCCCATCCCGCGCCAGCCGTACTACCGCGAGATCGGCTACACCGACCACCTGCCCGTTGCCGATCAGATCAGCGCCGAGGTGCTGGCCCTGCCGGTGTACCCCGGCTTGAGCGACGCCGATCTGAGCCAGATCGTCGACGCTGTCAATGGCATGCGCCTTGAATAAAGGGAAGTTAGGCAGTACCGCATAAGTAACGCTGTCAGGCGGAATGAAGCGAGATTCTTTGCGCCTTTGCGTCTTTGCGTCAAATCGTACGTGCATGTGACGCAAAGGCGCGAAGACGCAAAGAAAGAGTGAGAAGGGTTACAGACCTGGTGTTTCGCGCCACTCTGTATGATGAGCAACTGAAACAGCGTTACTTCTGCGGTAGTGCGGAGATAGGGCAGGCACGAAAGGAACTCCTGATGATCGATATTGTTGGCGGCGGAATCCTCGGCCTGACAATGGCCCACGAACTGCTCAAGCGCGGCCAGCACGTGCGAGTCTGGGAGCGTGCAGATAACCTTGGCGGCCTGATGGGCCGCACCGCGCTGCCCGAGTTAGGCGATGTAAGCTGCGACCGCTATTATCATACGATCCTCAGCAGCGACCGCACCATCATGGGGTTGCTTGACGAAGTTGGACTGCGATCCCGGTTGCACACGGTTGCCACAAAGATGGGCTTCTATCACAACGGGCGCTCCTACCCGATGTCAACGCCTCTGGAGTTCCTGCGCTTCCCGCCGCTTGGCATGATCGACCGGCTGCGTCTGGCCTACACCATCCTGGCTTGCCGCCAGATCAAAGACTGGCGCGCCCTTGAGCAGATCCCGGTCGAGACGTGGCTCGCGGGACTGAGCGGCCCGCGCACGCTGCGGCATATCTGGGCACCCCTGCTGCGCGCCAAGTTCGACGGCGATATTAGCCATGTGCCCGCTACCTACATCTGGTCGCGCCTTGTGCGTACCACCGACACCCGTACCAAGGGTGGCAGCCAGGAGCAGATGTGCTATCTGCCCGGCGGCTACCAGGAACTGATCGATGCGCTCGCCGCCACGGTGCGCGCCCGCGACGGTACGCTCACAACGGGCGCAACGGTAGATCAGCTTCTGGTCGCTGACGGTCAGGTGGTTGGGTTCGTCGTAGACGGCCAGCAGATCGAGAGCAACCACGTGATCCTGACCACCCAGACACCGATCTCGCGCCGACTGCTCCCGCCCGAGGCCAGTGCCGTCTCTGCTCGCTGGGGCCAGATGGAGGGGTTCCTAGGCATTGTCTGTATGCTGCTGGTGCTGCGCCGCTCGCTCACTCCCTACTACACCCTCAACATCACCGACGAACGCATCCCCTTTACCGGTGTCATTGAAACAACAAATCTGATCGACCCGGCCCATGTGGGCGGCTATCACCTAGTCTATCTACCAAAATATGTGGCCCCCGGCAGTCCCTACGCCACCATGCCCGACGACGAGTTGCGCGTCACCTTCCTGGGCTACCTGCGCCAGATGTTCCCCGACCTGCGCGACGATGAGATCGCCGCCGTGCGGATCAGTCGCGAGCGTTATGTTGAGCCGATACACCCGGTTGGGGCTACCGACCTGATCCCAGGGCTCACCAGCGAGGTCGCCGGGCTCTACCTCGCTAACACCGGCCAGATCTATCCGCAACTGACCAACGGCGAATCCGTTTGCGCCTTTGCTCATCAGGTGGCCGGTGAGGTGGTGCGCCTCGCCAGTGCCCCGCGTAGCCCAGCGGCGCTCGTCGCTGCCTAAAGCCACCTACGATAGCCCAGGCCGCGCAGGCGGCCTTTGCAAACAAAAAAGCCGGGGGCTTTAGTCCCCCAGCAGCGATTGAGCGGGCGATACGTTACGCAGTGACGTATCTGCGCTACTGCATTCTCAGAATGAGTAGGTACCCATATGCGCAGCCACATCATCGACACCATTACCACATCACCCGCACACGCAGAGACACGTGCGAGCAACTTATGGGCAGCGGTACTCACCACCATTGCCTTCGGCGACGCTGTAGGTGTGGCTATCAGCTTCGCCCTTGCCTACACCCTACGTTTCTGGCTAGGCTGGGATATCTTCCGCGAGGGATATATCCATCCCACATTCTACACCGCGCTCACGGGAGTGTTGGTCTGCTGCTGGGTTGGTATCTTCGCGCTCTACGGCCTTTACACCCCGCATAACCTGTTTGGCGGCACCCAGGAATACGTACGGATCTTCAACAGTAGCACGCTGGGCGCGCTGCTCGTGGTGGTGGTCACCTTCCTTGTGCCCAACTTCGTGATCGCACGGGCATGGCTGCTGATGGCATGGGTCTTTACGCTGCTGATCACCACCCTCTGGCGCTTCAGTGCCCGCCGCCTCATCTACGCAATGCGCCGGGCCGGTCACCTTAGCGAGCGTGTCGTCGTACTCGGCGCAAATGCGGAAGGCATCGCGGTAGCCCAACAGTTCTGTGCCACACCTAGCTCCGGCATCACGATCATCGGCTTTGTTGACGATAACCTCAGCCCCGGCAGCGAGGTGATGCCCGGTATCCCCGTCCTTGGCCCAATCTCCTCCTTCCAGGCAATCATCCAGCAGCACACCGCAGATGTTGTGATCATCGCTGATACCAGCATTGTGCGCGACCGCCTCTCCACAATCTATGGCGCGATGGAGACCCTGCACCAGATTGACGTGCGCCTGAGTCCCGGCCTCTTCGATCTGCTCACGATTGGTGTTCAGGTGCGCGAGCAGGGCTCTGTGCCGCTGCTCGCCCTGAACAAGACCCGCATCACCGGGCCGCACGCCGTCGGCAAGGCCATGATCGACCGTGTCGGTGCCCTCGTTGGCCTGATCGTCCTCAGCCCACTTTTTTTGGCGGTCGCCCTGCTGATCTGGCGCGAGGATCGCGGGCCGGTGATCTATCGGCGTCGGGTGATGGGAACCGGCAACCGCAGCTTCGATGCCTTCAAGTTCCGCACCATGCGCCTCGATAGCGACGTACTGCTCAGCTCCGATCAGTACCGGGAACTACATGAGAGCGGTAAGCTGAAGGCGGACCCACGGATCACCCGGATCGGCAGATTCCTGCGCCATGCGAGCATTGATGAATTGCCGCAGCTCGTGAATATCATCTTCGGCCAGATGAGCCTTGTCGGCCCGCGCATGCTCACAAAAGAAGAACTGACCCACTTCGGTCGCTGGCAGCACAGCCTGCTCAGCGTGCGCCCCGGCCTCACCGGACTCTGGCAGATCAGCGGTCGCAGCAACCTCGGCTACGAGGATCGCGTTCGCCTTGACCTACAGTACATCCGCAACCACTCGATCTGGCTCGACCTGTATATCATCTATCGCACCATCCCGGCGGTGATCGCCGGGCGCGGAGCGTACTAGCGGGAGGGGACATCATGAGCGCCACACTACGTGCAGCTGTGATCGGTGTCGGCAGTATGGGCCGCAATCATGCCCGCGTCTACGCCAGCATGGAGGGAGTCGATCTCGTTGCCGTCAGCGACGCTAACCAGACGATCGCTGAGCAAACCGCCTATATGTACCGCTGTAGTGCCTATACCGACTACCGCGAGCTGCTGGATCGTGAGGATCTCGATTTGGTATCGGTAGTTGTCCCCACACGCGACCACTATCGGATAGCTGCCGAGGTGATCAATCACGGTGTCGCCCTCCTGATCGAGAAGCCGATTGCCGCTACCGTGGCCGAGGGCCGCGATCTGATCGACCGCGCCCGTCATCGCGGCGTGCCGCTCACCGTCGGCCATATCGAGCGCTTCAACCCGGCGATCATCGCCCTGAAGGAGTGCCTCGACTGCCAGGAACTTGGCAGCGTCTTCCAGATCGCCGTCCGCCGCGTTGGCCCCTTCCCGGCACGCATCGTGGATGTTGGTGTGGTGATCGATCTGGCCACCCACGACATGGACATCCTGAACTATCTGATTGGCTCGCCAATCGACCGCATGCACGTCGAGCTAAGCCGCCACGTCCACCCCCACCACGAAGACGTCCTCTCGGCACTGCTCCACTTCGAGAGCGGGGTGATTGGCACCCTTGACATCAACTGGCTCACCCCGACCAAAATCCGTGAGTTGAGCGTGATCGGCGAGCGTGGCATGTTTGTCGCCAACTACCTCACCCAGGATCTCACTTTCTACGAGAACGACCTCTGCCGCGACAAGGCGTGGCACGAACTGGCGGTGCTGGGGGTGAGCGAAGGGCGCATGATCCGCCAGAAGATCCAGCGCCGTGAGCCTCTGGTCGAGGAGTTGCGATCATTCAGTGATGCCGTGCGTTACCAGCGTGAGCCGCACGTACGCGGTGAGGACGCCCTCCAGGCTCTGGTTATGGCGAATCGCCTGGTGGAACTGGGGACGCACCCACAAGCGTTGCCGGTGCTTCTTGAGCGTGCGGTGAATATGCCCATGGCGTGAGCGGTTTTTTTACGAAGCCCTCACGCGCACGACGCAGTAGGGTGTCATGCAAGGCAAAGCGTCCCAGTCAGGACGCTTCGCCTCGCATGACACCCTACAAACGCTGTGATTAGGGCTGGAAGCTATATCCGAGATCGCGCACACGTACAATGTAGTTCGGGCGTAGCGGATCGGACTCGATTTTCTTGCGCAGCCGCCCGATATAGACCGGCACCAAGTTGCTGTCGGTCACATCATCTAGTCCCCAGATATGCTGTAGCAACTGACGTGAACTGAGAACCCCGCGTGCGTTCTGAACCAGATAATAGAGCAGTTGGAACTCGCGCTCTGTTAGGTTCTCCTCACGCTCACTGCCGATCACCACCCGGCGCTGGATCGGATCCAGGTACACCTGACCAGCCGAAAGTGGCTCGTAGGTTGAGTAGATCTTTATGGACTCGTCGCCATAGCGACGCATCACCGCCTCAATCCGCGCCAGTAGCTCGGTTGGATTAAACGGCTTGTTCAGCACATCATCGGCCCCAAGCTTGAGGGCGCGCACGCGGTCAGAGACCGTACACTCCTCAGATAGGAAGATAATCGGCGTGTGATACTGTGCGTGAATTTCACGGCAGAGCGCATACCCGCCTACATCAGGACACTCCGAGTCGAGCAAGGTCAGGTCGGTTTGTCCCTGATTGATGTGGTGGCGGAGCCGATGCTCTTCTTCCACCAAGTCAACCGTGTATCCCACATCCTCCAGCAAAAATCGTGTCATGCGTGCGTGCATGACATCACCACTTGCTAATAGAACATGCATTGTTATGTCTCCCAAACGTAATCTAGGACGATTCCGTATAGGGCTGATGAAGAGTACGTCCTTACTTCACCACATCCGCACGGAAGAGTACCTGGTTATGCCTGAAATTCCTTCCCGCTCTCTGACCTGTCCCCTAGGGGGAATCGACGTATCGATAGACTCTGTGGGGACATTGAGATATCTCACGGGACGTAGAAACGACAGAACGGAGCGCCACAGCATATCGTAGCGCCCACATGCGGATGATTAGATTATAGGCAAAGGTGTTGGATGTGTTTGAAGGGATGAGGGGGTGTACTATCTATAAACATATGCATGGAAATCAACCAGTAACGGTCGATATTCTCTCCAAATGCACCTCCGTCATAGATTAACGGTAAAGAAAGCATTCCCGCTACCATTACGTAACCGGAAGCGAAACACTTCCACCCGTATAGGATCACGAAAACCAATCGTTGTGTAGTGATGTCTAAATAGCCCGAACAGATAACAGTCATTATAAACGGTCGTTTTTTCATTGTCAAGGATGAAATCTGGTTAAATAATGACAAATCGACCATATATGAATAAATTATTATCTACACCGTGTGGAACCGCATCAGGCCGGGGCGCGGCATG
>CAIRFY010000196.1 GCA_903877945.1 uncultured Oscillochloris sp.
ACGGTCAGCGCTGAGATTGCTTATTCGAACAGTATTGAGCTTTAGGCATGGTTCAAACCAGCTTAACAATTCAGCGACGAAACGATGACGCGGTGAGGCGCTCCGTATCGCCTCATCGCCTCATCGCCTCATCGCAAGACGGTCACGCTGAATGTGCCCATTTTGAACCATGCCTTAGGCATGGTTCAAACCAGATTGACAATTCAGCGACGAAACGATGACGCGGTGAGGCGCTCCGTATCGCCTCATCACCTCATCGCCTCGTCGCAAGACTGTAAAGCTGAATGTGCCCATTTTGAAACATGCCTTAAGGAACGATGTCTGTGCGCGAACCCGATACCAACGCCACCCACCTCACACCTCACGCCTCACTAGGCTACCGCGCCCGGCAGTTCTTCGCGGCGCTGCGGGCAGAGGTGGGCGCAGATGAGCGAGCGCTGGTGGCTCGCACGCTCACGACGGAGGAGCGACGTCTGTTTGATCAGATGCCGATCTACGACCAGCGCCATTGCCTTGATGTGTATCGCACGCTGGTGGATGCGGGGCACAGCGACCCACTGCTACTGCGGGCGGCGATCTTCCACGACTGTGGCAAAGTGGACGACGACGGGATGCCGATGAGTCTGGGCTGGTATATTCTGGTCACGCTGCTCAAGCGGATTCCGCTGCTGTACCACACCGCTGCCGCCAGCGGGCGTGGCCCGCTGCGCCCGGTTCGCATCTACGCCGAACACGCATGGCGTGGCGCGCAGATGGCCGCCGCCGCCGGCAGCCCACCTGAAATTGTGGCGATCCTGCGCCACTACCACGATCCTGCGCCTACTGGTCTGGCAGCGATCTTGCAGTGGGCGGATGAGCAACATTAAGTATACGATTACGCTGCCGACATTTGAGGGGCCACTGGATCTGCTACTGAGGCTGATCGAGCGGGCTGAGCTGGATATTACGACGATTGCACTGGCGCACGTGGCGAACCAGTACCTCGTCCACGTGCGGGCAATGGACGAGCCCGACGCTCACGCCCTGGCCGAGTTTGTGAGCCTGGCGGCCCGCCTGCTGCTGATCAAGTCACGAGCGCTGCTGCCACGGCCCGTCGCCGACACGCGCAACGGGGCAGTCACGGAGGACGCTGACGCCGAGGCGCTGGCCCGTCAGCTACGCGAGTACCAACGGTATAAGCAACTCGCCGCCGTGCTACGCGGCTGGCAGGACGAAGAACGCCGCACGTTCCTGCGCACCGCGCCGGTGAGTGCCCCGGCAGCGCCCGAGCCAGCTCCCGTGAACTATACCGTCGCCGAGCTGATTGCCGCCATCCAGCGCCGCCTCCAGATGGTTCAGCCTATGGACAATACCGTCATGCTCAGTCTGCCGCCCCGGCTGACGGTGGCCCAGGTGGCGACTCGGGTGCGCGAGCGACTGAGGCACCAGCCCTGGTTTAGCTTCGATGACCTGCTGGCCGAAACCATCACCCGCCAGGATGTGATTGTCGCCTTCTGGGCCGTTCTGGAGTTACTCAAGCGCCGGGTGATTGTGGTCGAACAGGAGGGGGTCTTTGGCATTATCAGCATTGGGCGCGGCGATACGCTGTCGGAAGCTGGACGAGGAGGTGAGGCATCGTGAGTAACGGGCCGCCATCGCTACCGCACGCGGATGGAGTGCGCCAGTTGCCGTTGGGCGATCTGCTGGCGCTGGGCAGCCAGATCCGGGCTGACAACACGCCCGAGAGCTTGCTCCACGAGGTGGCTGAGACGCTGCGCCGCGTCGTGACCAGCGCCCAGGTCTATGTACGCCTGCGCAATATCGACAGCGACGCCTTTGAGGCAGCGGCGTTCGCCGGTCTCTCTGCCGAGATCGAACAGCGACTGCGGGCTGAGCCGGTGCTGCCCAGCACTTACCCGACCCTCCTGCACCCCGAACTGCGAGTGAGCGACTCGTACCTCATCCCGGTCGGCGGGGAGTCTCCCAATGCCGCAGACGCTGCCGCCGCCCCGTCGGACGTGCCGACCCTCCTGGTGCCCCTGCGTGGGCGCGGCGACCGGCTGATCGGCGTGATCTACATCGCGCTCTCGGCGTCGGTCGCCCTTGACCCAACGACCGCCCAGGTGATCGAGGCCATCGCCCGCCAGGCCGCTCTGGCGGTAGAGAATGTGCGCCTCGCCAGGCGCAGCGCCCGCCTGCTGGCCAAAGAGCAATTGCTGGCTGAGCTTGGCCGCGATGTCAGCGCCACCCTGGATCTGGCCGACATCCTGAACCGAACAGTTGAGCGGCTCGATGCGGCCTTTGGGAGCGGCTCGCTCTGCCTGCTTGAAGACGACGGTACCCTAGCCGTCGTCGCCGTCTCGTCCGATACGTCGGCCCTGCTTGGCACCCGCTTCAGCCTTGGCGAGGGCATTGTCGGCTGGGTGGCCCAGTATGGCCGCTCGTTCTTTGCCAACGAGCGAGGGGGCGAGGTGGCCTTTGCCCCCATCAATCCGACCTATCGCTCGTGCATCACCGCACCCTTGCGCAGTGGTGGCCGGGTGATCGGCACATTGAACGTGGGCAGTCCGCAGCCCGGTGTGTTCACTTACGAAGACGTGGATCTGCTGGAGGCTATCGCCGCGCAGGTGGGAGGGCCGATCACCAGCGCCCGGCTCTACCAGCAGTCGCAGCGCCTAGCCGCCCAAGTGCAGCGCCGCGCCGACCAACTCGCCGTACTCAACACTATCGCCCGCACCGCCAGCGCCACCCTAGAGCAAGAATATAGCCTCCCAGAGGTGACCGAGCAGATCGGCAATGGATTCGGCTATGATCAGGTTGATCTATTTCTGGTAGACGACGAGTCAAACGAACTCGTACTGACTGCGTCCTTCGGCACACTGCCCTCTATGGGAATCGGCTACCGTCAACACATGAATATCGGGCTGATTGGCCACGCCGCCCGCAGTGGGAAGACCTTGCGGATCGATAATGTGCGCGTCGAGCCGGGTTACTTCGCAGTAACTGAGCGCAGCGAGACCTGTTCAGAGCTGTGCGTGCCGATCATCGCCAACGGGCACACCCTCGGCCTGCTCAACCTTGAGTCGCCACAGCCGACCGGCTTCAGCGACGAAGACGTGGCCATCCTAGAGACAGTCGCCGATGTGCTGGCCGGTACCTTGGAGAACGCCCGGCTCTACCGGCGCGCCCAGGCCGCCGCCGTGCTGGAGGAGCGCAACCGGCTGGCCCGCGAGCTGCACGACAGCGTCTCACAGCAACTGTTTAGCATGACCCTCACCGCGCAGGCGGCTCGCGCCCAGGTGGAGAAGAACCCGCAACGGGCCGCCGCCCAGTTAGAGCGGCTACAGGAGACGGCCACTGCCGCCCTGGCCGAGATGCGCGCCCTGATCTTCCAGCTACGCCCGCCAGCCCTGCGCGACCAGGGGCTGGCAGCCGCGCTCCAGCAGCACGCCCAGGCGCTCTCGCGCCGTGAGGGTCTGGCCATCGCGCTCAGCGTCGTCGGCGACGACCGCATGGCCCGTGGGCTAGAACAGCCGCTCTTCCGCATCGTCCAGGAGGCACTGAACAACGTGGTCAAGCACGCCGACGCCCGCACTGTGACGGTGTCCCTTGAGTTTGGGAGCGAGCGAGTGCTGGTGCGGGTAGCCGACGATGGGCATGGATTCGACCCCCAGGCCACCCCCTCGGGGCAGGGCCGACACCTGGGCATGATCAGTATGCGTGAGCGAGCCACCGAAATTGGTGGCACAATGGAGCTGCGATCAAGGATTGGTGGCGGCACTGAGGTGATTGTAGCCGTGCCGCGCACTTTGACATAGAGGAGTTTCTGGTATGACTACTATCCACGTCGGCAACGCCCCATGCTCGTGGGGCACCCTAGAGTTCGCGGGGCTGGAGGGTGAGCGGATCACCTACCCACGCATGCTTGACGAGCTGGCAGCCACCGGCTACACCGGCACCGAGCTAGGCGACTGGGGCTACATGCCCACCGACGCGACTGCCCTGCGCGCCGAACTGGACGGTCGCGGCCTCAGCCTTACCGGGGCTTTTGTGCCGGTGACCCTGCGGGACTCCGCCGCTCATGCGTCGGGCGTCGCGGATGCCTTGCGCGTGGCCCGCCTGCTCGCCGCCGCATCGGTGGGCGCGGAGACACGGCCCTTTCTGGTGCTGGCCGACAGCAACGGCGGCGACCGTGTACGTACTGCGTGGGCCGGGCGGGTGCGCCCCGACCAGGGGTTCGGCCCGGATGAGTGGCGCATCTTTGCACGAGGTGCCGAGGCCGTGGCCCGTGCCGTGCGCGACGAGACCGGGCTGCGCACGGTGTTTCATCACCACTGCGCCGGTTTTGTCGAGACCCCCACCGAGATCGCGGCCCTGTTGGAGATGACCGATCCGTCCCTGCTCGGTTTGGTCTTCGACACCGGCCACTATGTCTACGGATCGGGCGCGTCCGACGGCGCGGCGGCCCTGGCGGGACTGGATCGCTTTGTCGAGCGGATCTGGTACGTCCACTTTAAAGACTGCGACCCGCAGATCGCCACGCAGGCTCGCGCCGAAGGACTCGACTACTTTGCCGCAGTCAAGCGCGGGCTCTTCTGCGAGCTAGGGCGCGGCTGTGTGGACTTTGCCGCCATAACCGACTGGCTGCGCGGGCGCGGCTACAGCGGCTATATCACCGTCGAGCAGGATGTGCTACCCGGCATGGGCGCGCCCGTAGAGAGCGCCGGGCGCAACCGTGCCTACCTGCGCGGGGTCGGTCTGTGAACAGGGCTGTAGCAATGTCGCGTGATTGCCGCACAGCCCTCACCCCCCCAGCCCCCTCTCCCTGAGCGGGAGAGGGGGGGCCGGAAGCTTCCTAATGCAGAATCTCCCCTCTCCCCGTGAGGGAGAGGGGCAGGGGGTGAGGGCCGGAGGGTGACTTTGC
>CAIRFY010000197.1 GCA_903877945.1 uncultured Oscillochloris sp.
TCCCGGCGATGATAATACACACCGGGACGCTTCGCTTCGCTCAGCGTGACATGTGTGACAGGGCGACTTTTGCTCTGTTGCGATCATTCTATACCACAGGGTACGAAAAGGCGGCGGCAGGTTACCCCGCCGCCGCCTTCTGGCACCCAAATCGGGCTACTTGATCTCGACGACCGCGCCAGTCTCGGACAGCTTGACCTTGGCGGCCTCGGCGTCCTCCTTGCTGACACCCTCCTTGATCGGCTTGGGGGCGGCCTCGACCAGATCCTTGGCCTCTTTCAGGCCCAGGCTGGTGAGCTCACGCACCACCTTGATCACCTGGATCTTGTTGGGGCCGATCTCCTTGAGGATCACGGTGAACTCGGTCTGCTCCTCGACGGGAGCGGCTACAGCAGCGGCCTCAGCAGCCGGAGCAGCGGCACCGGCGAACATCGGCGCGGCGGCAGTGACGCCCCACTTCTCCTCAAGCGCCTTCTTCAACTCGACAAGTTCGAGTACGTTCAGAGTCTCAAGCGACTCGATGATCCCGTTAATCTTATCACTCGCCATCGCAACACGCTCCTTAAAGTGTTCTAAACATCAACATAGGCCAAAAAAAATCCCATGGGGAGAGCCGGCTAAGCGGCCTCACCGACAGACTCTGCGGGCGGCTGCAGCTGATCGATGCGGGCCTGCACCACATAGACGACATTCGTGATAGCCGCGTTGAGGACACCGACCACGCCGGACACCGGTGCGGCAATCGCGCCGAGTACCAGAGCCAGAGCCTGTTCGCGTGTCGGCAGCTTTGTTACCTGATCCAGACCATCGGCTGCAATCGGGTTGCTGCCCAGGAGTCCACCACGGAGTACCAGGGGCTTGACCGTCACCTTGGTGGCGTCCAGCAGAATCTTCGCGACCTTCGCCACATTGTCGTAGGCAAAGGCCACCGCCGTAGGGCCTTCGAGCATCGGCTCGATTGCCTCGCGGCCAGTTTTGCGGGCGGCCAGGCGGAGCAGCGTATTCTTCGCGATGATCAGCTCTGCGCCGTTCTCGCGGAGCTTAGCCCGCAGGGTCGTTAGTTCGGCAACCGTGAATCCGCGATAGTCGGCCACCACCGCCAGTTGCACCCGCGACATCTTATCGGTCAGGTCATCAACAATTTCGACTTTGCGCTGTGTTGGCATTCGTTCACCCCCTCTCTATATCACAGACGTAAAAAAAGCCGCCGTGTCCTAGACACAGCGACCGAGGGGGAAGCCAGGCTTCCACACACGCAAACGATGAGGAGGATCAACCCCGCAGCATCACATCCGTGCGACCTCGGCTGGCGGCCTGCTGGCCATTAAGGGGTGCCCGTGCGCCCCACCAAGCTGTCTAGGGTGGCTATTTCATTCTCTAGGGCCGTGCGGATTATACCACATCCGCAATCGCCTGCCGATACGCAGCGATCACATATCGGGTTGAAATTGCCAGCAAAGCTGGCAATTTCAACCCGATATGTGATCACTACGCGGGCTGGTTCATTGTCTGCACGAGACCAACATTCATCGGGATACCAGGCCCCATCGTGCTGGTGAGCGTCACCGTGCGGATGTAGATACCCTTGGCCCCACTGGGTCTGGCCGTCTTCACAGCCTCCATCAGCGAGATAAAATTCTCGGTGATCTGCTGCGGCGTGAAGCTGACCTTACCAATTGCCACGTGCAGGATGCCGGTCTTATCGTTGCGGAACTCCACACGACCACCGCGCACCTCTTGGATCGTGCGGGGCAGATCAGCGGCGGGGACAATCGTACCGCTCTTCGGGTTCGGCATCAGGCCACGCGGGCCGAGCTTGCGACCAATGCGACCGACCTTGCCCATCATATCTGGGGTTGCGATTGCCACATCGAAATCGAAGAAATTCTCCTTATCGACGCGGGCAATCAGGTCGTCGCCACCGGCGAAGTTCGCACCAGCGTCGAGGGATGCCTGGATCGCCTCACCTTGGGCGAAGACCAGGACGCGCACCGATTTACCCGTACCGTGGGGCAGCGCCACCGTCGTGCGGATATTCTGGTCGGCGTGGCGCGGGTCGATCCCGAGGCGCAGGTGAACCTCAATCGAGGCGTCGAACGAGACGAAGCTCGTCTCCTTCAGCAGCTTGATCGCCTCCTCGGGCGTATAGAACAGGGTTCTATCAATCTTTGCGGCTGCTGCGAGATACTTCTTGCCGTGCTTCGGCATAAGACAATCCTTTCGTGGTCAGACGGGCCAGCGGCCCTCCCACGTCACTAATCAACGATCTTAATACCCATGCTGCGGGCGGTACCGGCGATAATATGCTCAGCGGCTTCAACATCAAGGGCGTTCATATCAGGCAGCTTCTGCTGCGCGATCTGGCGCAGTTGCGTGCGGTTGATCTGACCAACGCTGGTGCGGTTCGGCGTACCCGAACCCTTCGCGGCCCCAGCGGCCTTGCGCAGCAGGTCGGCGGCGGGAGGAGTGAGCAACTTCACCTGGAAGGAGCGGTCCGAGTAGATCGTGACCTCAACCGGCACAACACTGCCGACCTGAGACGACGTCTTCTCGTTATACTCCTTCACAAAGCCCATAATGTTGATGCCGTACTGGCCGAGGGCCGGGCCGACGGGCGGCGCAGGGGTAGCCTTCCCGGCGGGAAGCTGCAGCTTAACAACGGCGACGAGTTTCTTTGCCACGACAATACTCCTCTGTAGTGGAAGGCGTGGTGATTCCGCGCCCTCCTCCCTCACTAGGCCGGTCGGCTTCGTCCGCCGGGTTGTGAGGTGCCAGACACACATCAGGGGGCCAGTGGCCCCCAGTGCGACGCAAACGACGCTTGCGCTTAGACATGTTTCAAAATGGGCACACTCAGCTTTACAGTCTTGCGATGATGCGCCGAGGCGATGAGGCGCTCGTATCGAGTCATCGCCTCATCGCCTCGGCGCTGAACTGTCACGCTAGATTGAAACATGCCTTAGACGTACTAATCAATCAAGCGTGTGACCTGAAGGAAGTCCAGTTCGACCGGAGCCTCGCGTCCGAAGAACGAGACGAGGACACGGACA
>CAIRFY010000198.1 GCA_903877945.1 uncultured Oscillochloris sp.
CGCTGGATTGAACCATCCCTTAGGCATGTTTCAAAATGGGTACATTCAGCTTTACAGTCTTGCGATGAGGCGATGAGGCGATACGGAACGCCTCACCGCGTCATCGTTTCATCGCTGAACTGTCACGCTGGATTGAACCATCCCTAATGCGGGGTATACCGTTCGGTACGCCGCGTATGCCTCGGCGTAGACCGCGCCGTTGGCCGGGTTTGGCGCGGTGACACCGGCCACCCGCACGCAGGTATCCACCGCCTCGGCCACATCGGCAAAGACCCCGACGCCCACGCCAGCCAACAGGGCCGCGCCATAGGCCGGGCCTTCCTCGGCGGCCAAGGTGGCCACCGGAGTCCCGTAGATGTCGGCCTGGAGTTGGAGCCACAGCGGACTCTTGGCCCCGCCGCCGGTGGCCCGGATCTCGTCAATCGGCACGCCTAGCCCGCGCATGATCTCCAGCCCGTCGCGTAGCGCAAAGACCACGCCCTCCATTACGGCGCGGGCCATGTGTCCGATGCCGTGGCGCGTCGTCAGGCCCACGAATGCGGCGCGGGCCAGGGGGTCGAGGTGCGGGGTGCGCTCGCCGCTGAGGTAGGGCGTGAAGATCAACCCCTCGGCACCGGGGGGCGTGATGGCGGCCAGAGCGGTCAACTCGTCGTAACTGAGACCGGGGGCGATGGTGCGCAGGTTGTTGCGCAGCCACTGAAAAGCCCCGCCCGCGCTCAATATCACGGCCATGAGGTGGTACTGGCCGGGTACGGCGTGGCAGAAACCGTGCAGGCGGCCCTGCGGGTCGAGGGCGGGCGTGTTGCTGTGGGCGAAGAGTACGCCCGAAGTGCCGATGCTACTGCTGACCACCCCGGCGCGCACGACGCCGGTGCCCACGGCGGCGGCCGCGTTGTCGCCGCCCCCGGCGACCACCGGCAGCCCGGCGGGTAGGCCCAGATCCTCGGCCACGGCGACGCGCAGCCGCCCGGTGATCTGCGGCCCCTCGTAGACCTGCGGCAGCCAGGTTTTGGAGATCTCCATAGCAGACAGCAGTTCGGGGCTATAGTCACGGGCGCGCAGGTCGAGCAGCAGCGTACCCGCAGCGTCGGAGGCGTCCGTCGCGTAGTCGCCAGTCAGCAGGAGCCGGATGTAGTCTTTGGGTAGCAGGACGCGGGCCACGCGGGCGTAGGCGTCGGGCTCGTGGCGACGCAGCCAGAGGATCTTGGGAGCCTGGAAGCCGGTAAGGGCCGGGTTGCCCGTGATCGCCACCAGCCGCTCGGCGCCCACGAGTTCCGTGATCTGGGCGCACTCCTCAGTAGTGCGCTGGTCATTCCAGAGCATAGCCGGGCGGATAACCTGATCCTGGGCGTCAAGGAAGACCGCGCCGTGCATCTGGCCGGTCAGTCCCAGGCCGACGATCTGCGCAACAGGGACAGCGGCGCGGGCCACGGTCTCACGCAGAGCGGCGCGGACACCCGCCCACCAGTCGGCGGGGCTCTGCTCGCTCCAGAGCGGGCGTGGCTGGCTGAGAGGGTACTCGGCGCGGGCACTGGCCAGCACCTTGCCCATACTGTCGCAGAGTATGGCCTTGGCCCCCGAGGTACCGATGTCGAGTCCGAGGAGGTATGTCATCGCTTTGGTCCCTCTGAAAAGGGGAGAGTTTAAGAGCAATACCTTCGCTCAGCCCTCACCCCCCAGCCCCCTCTCCCCGTGAGGGAGAGGGGCAGGGGGTGAGGGCTGAGCGGCGGCAAACTGTCACGCAGGATTGAACCTTGTCTTACCGCACACCCAGTAGCAACTCCACCGTCAACTGGTCGAGTTGCTCGTAGGGCATGCCGCGTATACCGAGAGCCTGCCGGTCGAAATCGCGTTCCTTGAGAACCTCGGCGGCCTCCGCGCTGTAGGGAATCGGAGCCTGGTCGCCCGCGTTGATCTCGGCCAGTAGAGCCTGGATGTCAGCGTCGGCGTTCCACTGGCGGGCCTTCTCCTTGAGGATCAGGTAGGAACGCATGCAGCCACGGGCGAACGCCTTCACCCCCTCGTAGCTCTCGGTACGGTAGGCGTGAGCGTCGAAGTGACGCGGCCCGGCGTAGCCCACGTCCTCCAGGAACTTCACCAGGAAGAAGGCCGCCTTCAGGTTGACGGCGGCGAAACGAAAGTCCTGGTCGTAGCGTCCGACCACCTGATCATTCAGGTCGATATGGAAAAGCTTACCGGCATCCCACGCCTGAGCCACGCCATGCAAAAAGTTGAGACCGGCCATCGTCTCGTGGGCCACCTCGGGGTTCACGCCGACCATCTCGGGGCTATCGAGGGTGGCGATGAAAGCCAGGGCGTGACCGACAGTGGCCAGGAAGATGTCGCCGCGTGGTTCGTTGGGCTTGGGCTCCAGCGCGAACCTCAGCGCGTAGCCCTGGTCTTTCACATAGGCGCAGAGGAAGTTGATCGCCTCGCGGAAACGCTTGATCGCCTCGACCGGGTTCTTCGCCGCGTCGGTCTCCACACCCTCGCGCCCGCCCCAGAAAACGTAGGTTTTTGCGCCGCATTCGACTCCCAGGTCAATCGCGTGCATGGTCTTGTGCAGGGCGTAGGCCCGCACCTGCGGGTCGTTGCTGGTGAAGGCTCCGTCCTTAAAGGCCGGATCGCTAAAAAGGTTCGTCGTAGCCATCGGCACCACCAGGCCGGTTTCGCGCAAGGCGGCGTTGAAGTCGCGCACAATCCGGTTGCGCTCGGCAGGGCTGGCGTCGATTGGCACCAGATCGTTGTCGTGGAAGTTGACGCCCCAGGCTCCAACCTCGGCCAGCAAATGGACGATCTCGACCGGGTTGATCGGCTTACGCACCGGATCGCCGAAGGGGTCGCGCCCGATGTTGCCGACGGTCCACAGGCCAAAGGTGAACGTGTCGGAGGGCATAGGGGTGTAGCTGGGCATATTATTCCTCCTTGCGTCTATCTATCGCGTACCCCTATCATAACCTAGACAGGCGGGTTGTATAGCAATCCTCTTGGGGTTGTTGTGTGGAGTCAAGGCTTTAGCCGGATAAGGCC
>CAIRFY010000199.1 GCA_903877945.1 uncultured Oscillochloris sp.
CTTCAGCAGCACCCGGACTATACCGAGCGTCTGCGCCATAGCATCGGCGCGGATCCGCGCATCCATCTGGCCGGACGATTTGAGAATAGCCGGGTCAGCGAGGTGCTGGGGGCGTGCCACGCCACCATCGTGCCATCACTTTGGTACGAGAATAGCCCACTGGCGATCATGGAGGCTCACGCCGCCGGTCGGCCTGTGCTGACTTCGGCCCTGGGTGGGATGGCCGAACTGGTGCGCGACGAGGTGGACGGATTGCACTTCGAGCCCGGCAACGCCGATGATCTGGCGAGGCAGATCGAGCGCCTGCGTAATGACCCGGCTCTGCTGGGGCGTCTGGCCTGCGGCACGATCCCACCCGCGACGATCAGCGCGGAGATGACAGTGATGCTGGAGATCTACGAGAGTATTACTACGGCTCGATCATCCACAATGGAGCCAATAGTATGCACCCCCGTGTATTGATCATCACCCTCTGCTACAACGGTATCGCCGATACCCTGGCCTGTCTACGGTCGCTGGGGTACCTCGACTACCCACGTAATCGGCTGGACATCCTGGTACTCGATAATGGATCTCTGGACGGCACGCCTACGGCGGTGCACGTAGCATTCCCGGACGTGACGGTGATTGAGAACGGGGCGAACCTGGGCTTTGCTGCTGGCAACAACGTGGGCCTGCGCTACGCCCTCACACATGGCTACGACTACGCGCTTCTGCTGAATAACGATACCGAGGCAGCACCGGACTTCCTGATCCAGATGATCGTAACAGCCGAGACCGACCCGATGATTGGTGCGGTCGGGCCGACGATCTACTACCACGCCCAGCCAGATGTGATCTGGTCGGCGGGAGGATGGATTGACTGGCGGCGTGGCACAAGCACGATGCGCGGCATCGGCGAGGTTGATCGGGGACAATACCCAACGGCCACGGAGGTAGATTTTGTCACCGGCTGTGCCCTGCTCATTCGGCGGGAAGCTCTGGAGCGGGCCGGGTTGCTCGATGAGCGATTCTTCATGTACTATGAGGAGACTGAGTGGTGCGTGCGAATACGTCGTGCGGGCTTTCGCATTCTGCACGAGCCAACAGCACATCTCTGGCACAAAATCCCGCTGGCCGACCGCGTGGATAAGCCCTCTGTCGCCTACTATATGACCCGCAATCGGCTGCTCTTCCTGCGCATCACCGGCGGCGAGTTGGCGGCATGGCTCCATGCGCTGTTCCTCCAAGATCTGCGTACCTGCTTGAGTTATAGCCTGCGTCCAAAGTGGCGCTCGCGCCGGCCTCAGCGTGATGCAATACTGTGCGGGATGCGTGACTTCTGGCTGGGGCGCTTTGGGATGGAGGTGAAAATAGCCGATAGCCGATAGCCGATAGCCGATAGTTGGGCATCAGAGGCTCTTTTCATCGGGTGTTGTGCGCGAATCGCGTGGTTGTCTGAGGTGGCATGATGGAGATTCTCTTTCTCTCGCCGTGGTGCCCATACCCAGCCGATAATGGCTCGAAGCTGCGGATCTTCCACCTGTTGCGCGGTCTGTCGCGTCACCACGCGCTAGATCTGATTGCGTTCTGCCCCGACGTTCCAATCCAGCAGGCGTCCCAGGAGCTTAGTCAGTTCTGCCGCAGCGTGTCGCTGCTGCCCGAGACCCCCTTCGCGGGGCGACGGCTGGGCCGAGCAGTTGGGTTACTCTCTGCTCAACCACGTTCGATGGCGGGGAACTTCAGTTCGGCTATGGCTGCCCTAGTGGAACGATCCATCACGCAGCGACGCTACGATTTGCTGCTCAGTGTCGAGTTGCATATGCTGCCCTACGCCCTGTACACACGCAATGTACCGATCATTTTTGAAGGATTGGAGCTAGCAATGCTCGCTGACGCTGCCTGTACAGGGAGGCTGCGTGCGGGCCTGACCTGGTGGAAGACCCGGCATTATGTGGCAGCGGCCATGCGGCGCTGTGCTGGGGCAACGGTGGTTTCAGCTACCGAGGA
>CAIRFY010000200.1 GCA_903877945.1 uncultured Oscillochloris sp.
AGTTCAGCGATGAAACGATGACGCGGTGAGGCGTTCCGTATCGCCTCATCGCCTCATCGCCTCATCGCCTCATCGCAAGACTGTAAAGCTGAATGTACCCATTTTGAAACATGCCTAAGCGCAAAAGTCACCCTATCACTCATGTCACGCTGAGCGAAGCGAAACGTCCCGGTGTCCATACCGTCCGCCGGGACGCTTCGCTCAACGTGACAGGGCGAGTTTTGCGGTGCTGACATGATCATCTACCTTACGAGGGGGTGTTCAGTCGGCAGGCCGAGCTTCTTCCGTCGCTCATCGGCCAGGCGGCGCTTCTCGACGATCATATCGGCAGTGACGTACACCCCAAACGAACGTAGCCCAGCCAACCTCAGCCCGTGCTTCAGCCAGAGCCGGTGCATCTCCTTGACTCGTTCCATCTCGATGGTGCGGCCGAGGGTGTAATCGCCGTACTTGCCATCCATCGCGAGCAGGGCCGTCTCCGAGAGACAGGCGTAGGCGGTGCCGGGGGGCATATCAATGTCAAAACCAAAGTCAGGCTCACCGGGCAGCATGATCTCGCCGCTCTCCACGATCAGCACATCGGGGCGACGCGCCGCGTCCGCCTTCTTCACATCGGGTGGGCGGGCCACATCGCAGACCACCGCGCCGGGCTTGAGCTTATCCACATTGATCACCTTGCCGGTGAGGGCGCTGGTCGTGGTGATAATCAGGTCGGCATCGCCAATGTAGGCATCGGGATGGGTGGCGGCGATCACGCGGGCGCCGGGCGTCTCCTGTTCGATCTGCTTCTTGAGCGCGAGCAGTCGCTCGGCACGCGGCGCGATCAGCACCACATCGCCCACGGCCTGGGCCAGCAGGCGGGCACAGACCGCGCCGATTGATCCGGTGGCCCCGATCACCACGGCGCGGACGTGTTCGGGGCGACCGCCCTTCATCAGGATAACCGCCTGCTTAGCCGCCTCCAGGGTAGCCGCCACCGTCAGCGAGTTCCCCGAGGTGATACCGATCTCCACCTTCTGCGCCACCGTGATCCCCGCATCGCCAACCACCGAGGTGAAAGCGCCCAGGCCCATCAGCCGTGCGCCTTTGCGCTCGGCCATGCGCGCCGCCTTGATCAAGCGGCGGTAGGTGAAGGTCGGCGGGTGGCGCATCATCTCACGAGGGGTGGCCCCCAGCGTCAGCAAGATGCCCTCGGTCTCCTCGCCGGTGGCGGTGGAGCGGATGCCCCGGATCTTCGAGAGGTAGAGCGGTGGAAACTGCGCGGCCACCATCTCCACGAGACGCTGCGGCAGGTAGCGCGTCCAGCGGAAGCGCGCATCATTGGCGATCATACTGGTGCGCAGGGGATGGATGACAAAAGCGAACTTCGGCCTGGGGCGCGGGTTGAGATCCTGCACCGTCGGCCCCCAGTTGGCGACCGCGATGAAGTCAAGCGCCTCGGCCTCACCGGGCTGGCTACTCGTCTCCTGGATGGCGACGACGATAGCCTCCAACATATCAGTTGACACAAAAGATCGCGGGCATGGGCTGCCATCGGCGCAAACCAGCGGCGGGTGCATCGTCACCAGGGTCGTCACCCCACGGTGGCGCAGATCTTCGATCTCCTCGGGCGATGGGTCGTCCGTGACAAGCACCTTGCCCGCGAGGCTCTCGGGAGCAAAGCGGCGGATGAAGGCGAAGTCGCCCGCGATCACATCAGCCCATTCAAAGAGTTTCCTGGCGCGTGGGTCGTGCCCCTCCTGACCGCGAGCGACGGGGTGGAGCAGGCGATAGGGCAGCAGTGCGGTGATCGGCAGGGTCGTTGCGGCGTAGAGTTCAAGCTGAGCCAGGCTCCGTGGCGGCGGCAGAAAGCGCAGCCCGCTATGGATGATCGGATCAGCAAAGCGCAGCTTAGCGTCGTGCTGGGCCAAGGCAGCAGCCAGTTGGTAGCGCTCGATCCCGCTCGTAAGCAGAATCTTCTTGTAACGGAAGAGGTCAGGAATCTTACGAGCGGCCTGGGCCACCGCCCATCGCTCAAGCGTATTCTTCAGCACCCCGCCATCTACCACGGGTGTGCGGTGGGCCTTGCTGGCGATGTGGATGGCCTCATGGTGCGGGTAGCGCGCCGCGCCCACCCGAAACACCGGCGTCAGCCCACCCAGGCTGATCGCGTCCACCGTGCCGTCATACTCATGAATAAGCTCGCCCGCCCGGGCGATGTCGCCGTTGGTGCCGATGCGTTGAAGCTCGATGTGCTGGCCGAGGATGGTGGTGGTGAACCGGTAGTCGCGGGCTGACGAGCCTAGGCTGATGCTGACAACGCGCTTCATAACCCTGTTCCTCTGAGGGGAGTGCTGCCGCAGGACGCTGCGCTGAGTATAGCATAAGGAAGGGAGAAGCATTGCCACCTGATGCGATGGCAGCCAGGGTGGGGGCAAAGTCGTCGGCACCTGAAGTCGCGGCGCGGAGCCGGTGGCTGGCCGCCCGCCGACGCGGGCGGTTCTGGCGTCGGCACAGGCCGACGCCCGGCGGAACGCCTCGCAGGCGCGACTTCAGTCGCCCACCAGGGGTACTCGGGAACGTTGCACCAGTGCTTGTGATCGGTTCTCAGGGCATGTGCAAAGTCGTGTGGTCGCCGGGCAGCCCTCACCCCCCAGCCCCCTCTCCCTGAACGGGAGAGGGGGAGCCGAGCGCATCCTGATGAAG
>CAIRFY010000201.1 GCA_903877945.1 uncultured Oscillochloris sp.
ACGAGCGCCTCATCGCCTCGTCGCCTCGTCGCCGAACTGTCACGCTGGATTGAAATCTTGTCTACCTCGTATTTGATTGACTCCTGGTAAAAATATCGGACGGCGCGTGACTCCACCCGCGTGGCACTGAAGACGGAGGTGGTTCCACATGGAAGATCAGGGCGATCAGCACACTACCCCTACCCCTCAAACAACATCCTACACCCCTGCCGCCCAACCCGGAATCACAGATAGCCCGCCAGCGCCGACCGTAGCAGCCACTGAGCCATACCCCAGGGGGATGGTTCAGCGTGCCACCCGGTTGGTGCTGCGCCGGGTGGCCTACGGGCTGATCCTCGCCGGTCGCGTGATCCGGCCACGCCTCGGATGGGTACTGCTTACGCTCTTTCTGGTTGGGATCATCAGCATCGAGACCACCGCCCTGATCGCACCCCTTTTTGTGGCGAAGCTCGCCGATAACCGACCGCCGCTCATCCCAACCTCCGCCGCCGTCGAGTCCTTTCTCCAGGGGCAGTCCCACTATGACGCCGAGATGATGTGGGAGTCCTTCAGCCCACGGCTCCAGGCATCGCTGATTGACCAGGGCATCTCGAAAGATCAACTGGCCGCCCAGGTGAAGAGCGAGCGTGATGGGGGGCAGAAGTATAAGAAAATCTCCTATGTCGGCGGCGTCGCGCTCCGGGGCGAGCAACTCATGTACTTCTACGCCATCGATATCGAGTCGTCGCAGGCAAGCCGCAACGGAACCTTCTCTTTCATCTTCACCGTCGATAAGAGCGGCAAAATCGTCGCCCTTCGGATGTAAACCCTCACCGCCAGAACTGGAGTACGCGCATGGCAATTGAGCCCTACCGCCCAAACAACGATGGTCAGGGTCGCGACGACCTGGATCGCGAGCTAGACAAGAAGATCGACACATTTTTCCATCGTTGGAACTGGAAGCTGTTACGCTTCATTCGTACGTGTATCTTCGCTATGATTGGGCTCTGGCTGGCGGCGAACCTGTTGCCCCCGGTGATTGACATCGTCTTTTCGGGTAGCCTCGGCCCGATGCTCCTGAATATTATCCCCACCGCTGTGGGCCTGTTCTTCTTCATCGGCTTTCAGTTCTTCCTGATGTACTTCTTCATGGCGCGCACCCGGATCTACTGGGTGAAACCGGGCGAGACGGGCGTCAGCTTCAAGGACTACCAGGGCAACCCGGAGGTACTGGAGGCGGCGCGGCGCGTTGTCACCCTGCTTAAGGGGGCCAAGGAGTTTAAGCAGATGGGCGGCGAGGTGACCCGAGGCATCCTGCTGGTCGGCCCGCCCGGCACCGGCAAGAGCTATCTGGCCCAGGCGATCTCGACCGAGGCGGGCGTACCCTTCGGCTACCTCAGCGCGCCCTCGCTCCAGTCGGCCTGGATGGGCATGGGCAACATCAAGGTGATGAACCTCTACCGCAAGGCCCGTCGCTTCGCCCGTGAGTACGGCGCCTGTATCCTGTTCATCGACGAGATTGACGCCATCGGCGGGGCACGTAGCGCCAGCATGGCCGGGGCGGCGGGCATGGACGCGAACGCCCAGTCTGGTGGGCGCAACCATGTCATGATGGGCATGGGCGGCAATATGGGCGGCGGCAGCGGCATCCTCAACGAGCTGCTGCTCCAGATGGATCCGCCGCCCCAGGATACTTGGTGGGGCAAGCTGCTGCGCACCGTTCACCTGCGCCGCAAAAAGACCGAGATGCCGCCGGTACTGACGATGGGGGCGACCAACCTGGCCGAGTCGCTCGACGCCGCGCTGCTGCGCCCCGGTCGCTTCGACCGCAAGATCGCGGTTGAGCCGCCCGACGCCGATGGTCGCCGCGAGGTGATCGAGTATTACCTCAGCAAAGTTAAGCACGAACCCATGCCGATCACGCGTATGGTCTCCGATACGATTGGCTATACGCCGGTGGCGATCAAGTACTGCATCAACGAGGCGACCATCCACGCCCACTTCGACAACCGCGCGGCGATCAACTACTGGGATTTTACCCAGGCCCGCGAGATGCACGAGTGGGGGCTCAAGCAGCCCATCCGCAGCATGTCCTACGAGGAGCGCCGCCGCATCGCCTACCACGAGGCCGGACACGCTTATGCCATGGTCAAACTGCTCAAGAAAGAGCGCCTGACCAAAGTGACCATCGTGCGCCACGGCAGCGCCCTCGGCTTCGCCGCGTGGAAGCCCGAGGAGGAGATTCACACCCGCACCAAGGAGGAACTGCTGGATCGGATCAAGATCTCGGTAGCCAGCCGCGCCGCCGAGGAGCTGTTCCTGGGCATCCAGATGAGCGGCGTCACCGGCGATCTCCAGCAAGCCACCTACGAGGCAGCCATGATGGTCGGAGCCTACGGGATGGACGAGAGCTATTTTTCCTACCTGCTCTTCGGTGGACTCCAGGGTCTCGCGGCACCGGATATTAAGCCGCGCATTGAGGCAATCATCAAGAAGCAGTTTGACGAGGTAAAACAGATGATCGGGCAGAACCGTGAGGCGGTGATTGCCGTCGCAGAGGCGCTTATTCTGCGCAATGAACTGACCGACATTGATGTCAAGGAGATCCTCGACCGGGTTGAGTTCGAACACCCCTACACGCCGATTGGCGCAGTCAAAGAGCGTTCAGCCTTCGGCTTCAGCTCAGCAATGAAGCGCGGTGTCGGGCAGAGTCTCAGCCGTCGTCGCCGCGACAGTCGCCCTGTTGCCTTGCCGCCTCCCGCATCCAGCGCGGGCGAGCCAGAGATCACGATTATCGAGGCCACTTCGTAGGGCGGGCTTCCCGCCTGGAAGGCGGTGCTACATGCACTTTATGCCCCCTCACCCCCAGCCCCTCTCCCTCACGGGGAGAGGGGAGTATATCCCTTGCTGGTGCGGAATACTCCCTCTCTCCCGTTCAGGAAGAGGGGGTTGGGGGGTGAGGGCTGAACGGCGACAGATCCCTTATTCGAAAAGTATTGGTTTTAAAACAATCGTCCTTGGGGGGAGTCCTCGCCAGAAGTCTTCTCGCTGTAGGTGATGCCGAGGTGATCGTAGGCTCGCCGGGTGGCGATGCGGCCACGTGGGGTGCGCTGCAAAAAACCAAGCTGGAGCAGGAACGGCTCGTATACGTCCTCAATCGCGTCCACCTCCTCGGCCAGGGCGGCGGCCAGAGTGCTTAACCCCACCGGCCCGCCGTTGAACAGATCGATGATCGCGTGCAGCAGCCGCCGGTCGTTCTCATCCAGCCCAAGCTCATCCACCTCAAGCTGGGCAAGGGCGGCCCTCGCCACGGGTACATCGATCACGCCGTCAGCGATCACCTGGGCGTAGTCGCGCACGCGGCGCAGCAGGCGGTTGGCGATACGTGGCGTACCACGGGCGCGCCGTCCGATCTCCAGGGCACCCTCGTTGGTGATCGGCATGCCCAGGATACCCGCCGAGCGGGCGACGATCTCGCGCATGGCGTCGTCGTTGTAGAACACCAGCCGGTGAACCGACACGAAGCGGTCGCGCAGGGGCGAGGTCAGCAGCGCCACCCGCGTCGTCGCCCCAATGGCGGTAAAGCGCGGCAGGCTCAGGCGCAGGCTGCGGGCACTCGGCCCCTTGCCCACCATCAGATCCAGGGCAAAGTCCTCCAGCGCCGGGTAGAGTACCTCCTCCACCGCACGGTTCAGCCGGTGAACCTCATCGATAAAGAGGATATCGTCCTTCTGAAGGTTGGTCAGGACGGCCGCCAAGTCGCCAGCGCGCTCGATGGCTGGGCCGCTGGTAATCTTGATCTTCACCCCCATCTCGCTGGCGATCACCCCGGCCAGGGATGTTTTGCCCAGGCCGGGTGGCCCGTAGAAGAGGGTATGATCGAGCGGATCGCTGCGGGCCTTGGCTGCCGCAATCGCGATCTTCAGCTGATCGATAGTCTTTTCCTGACCGATAAACTCGGCCAGGCTGCGTGGGCGCAGGCTCTTCTCGACCTGCTGATCGTCGCTGTCGGGGTTGGGGTTGAGCAGCCGCTCCTCAGTCATCTCACTCCTCGCACGGGCGTGCGGCTTGGCTATGGGCCGCATTATAGCACGGTATGGCAAGGTTCAAAATGGACACATTCAGCAACAGTTCTGCGAGGATACGTGAGGCGATGAGCCGATGACGGCGCATCTTCGCCTCATCGCCAAACTGTCACGCAGATATGTAGGGCTACGTCAAAGTCGCCCGCCGGGGGCTTCAGCCCCCGGCGGCGTGGCGCGGCGCGGTATAGCAATCCTAAACTGGTTATGAAAAGGAGTCGAGCCTTTAGGCGGCATTATCCGGCTAAAGCCTTGACTCCACACAACAACCCCAAGAGGATTGCTATAAGGAGTCGCTGAGCATTGCCAGGCCAATGGCGCTGGCCAGGCCAACCAGGGCGAAGGTGAGCCAGGGCAGGGCCGGGACACCGATCCGACGGGCCGTGTCGATGAGCAGGCCGCCGGTAACATGGCCCAGGCTGCCGCCGAAGGCCAGGGCCAGGGCGTTTACCCCAAAGTACGACCCGAGCGCCCGTGGGTCGGCCAGGGCGGCGGCCACTGTCTGCTGGGTGGGGGTGGCCAACAGGGTGCCGATGGTGAAGATGCCGACGCAGACGAGCAGGGCGGGTAGGCTGCCGACGACGGCCACGGATCCGAGCCCGAGGGCCATCAGGGCCACGCCGAGTACCAGGATCGGCAGCGGGCGCAGCCGACGCTCGGCTAGGCCGAGGATAGGATACTGGAGCAGCACTGTCAGCCCGGCGTTGAAGGCGTAGATCAGGCTGACAGTGTCGCTGCTGCCGGTGATGTGCTCGCCGACCAGGGGCAGGCTCAGGGATAGTTGCACCCACATGAACCAGTAGCCCATTAGCAGGGCGGTGTACGTGACGAACGTGCGGTCGCGGAAGGCTAGGCTCAGGCCGAAGCTCATGCGCTGCTCGCTGTTGGCGACGTGGATCGGCGGCAGCAGCAACACGGCACCGAAGATCACCGCGAAGCAGGCTGCCGCCGCCATGCAGACGGTGGCGAAGTTGTAGCGGATCAGCAGGGCACCCACCAGCGGGCCAACAATCATGCCCAGGTTGCTCGTCACCGCGTTGACTGCGAAGTAGTGCGCTCGCTCACGCTCGACGGTGAGGGCGGCCATGGCGGCCTTGCTCGGCGCATCGAAGAGCGCCCCGCCCAAGGCTGAGAGCGCCATCGCCGCAAAGAGTCCGCCGGGCGTGTTCGCCCACGCCAGGCTGACAAAACCAGCGGCACGGATCAGCACCCCGGCCCCGATCAGCGCCCGCACGCCGAAGCGGTCGGCCAGCGCCCCGCCGAAGAGGGTCGTCCCCTGCTGGAGCAACTGGCGCATCGCCAGGGCCAGGCCAACGACGAGGGCCGCCATCCCCAGACGCTCGACAAAGTAGACCGAGACCAGCGGGATGACCATGAAGAACCCGCCGTACATTAGGAAGCTAATGGAGAGCAAGACGATCTGCCCGCGACGGCGGGCGGCGGCGGAAAGAGCCATGTGATTCCTAGTTTATTGTGCTGCACCCAACCCCAGCGTAAAGTCGGTCTCGCCCCCTCACCCCCAGCCCCTCTCCCTCACGGGGAGAGGGGAGTCTATCGCTTCCTATCGAGGAATCACCCCCTCTTCCGTTCAGGGAGAGGGGGCCGGGGGGTGAGGGCTGACCGGGGCTACTGTACCACAGGCGGGCCGCAGATCAGTGCAACGGGTCGGCCGAGGTGCTGGGTGAGAACGACCACCAGCGGGCGCGGCCCGTCCCCGCTAAGTTGGCGAGCCAGGGCGTCGGTGTCGAGGGGCGACCCGCGCTTCTTCACGGTGACCGGGCCTGCGCCTAGTTCGCGTAGGCTGGCGCGCAGCCGCTTGAGGCCGAAGGGCTGCCAGGAGATCACCGGCCAAACCCGCGAGAAGGGCGTGGCGACGAGATCTGCGGATGTGAGGTAGGCGATCTGCGGGTCAAGTTGGGCCGCGCCGATCTGGGCGGCCAGATCGGTCACCAGCCCGGCCCGGATCACCGCCGGGTCTGGCTCGTAGAGAAAGGATGAGGGAGGGCTGAGGGCTGAGGGCTGAGGGCTGAGGCCCAGAGAGGTGATCTCATACCGTTTCACTTGTTCACCTTGCGCTGTACGCAGCAAGGTAGCCCGACGGGCGACCTGGGCCAGGGGGCCGCACCAGAGCGCCGCTTCCTTCAGTTCGCCGTCGAGCGAGACGAACTCCCGTTCAACCCCGTCGCTGGGCAGTTCGGCCACATCTACGCCGGGGGAGAGCTTGACGGCCAGGGCGGGCGTGTGCGTGCGCCAGGCGAGGATATGACCGAGGGGCGGCTCGTACTCGTCGACGTGGAAGCGCCGCCGCCCGCCCGCCCGTCGGCCTGGGTCGCAGAAGATTGCCTCGGCTGAGGGTGGAGCCTCGGCCAGTAGGTCGCGTTGCACAAAGCTGATCCGCTCGGCCAGCCCCAGGGCGGCGGCGTTGGCGGCGGCCAGGGCCAGTCGCAGTTCATCACGATCCACGGCGATCACCCATCCGCCAGCTTCGGCCAGCGCCAGGGCGTCGCCGCCCGCCCCGCAGCAGAGGTCGGCCACCTGGCCGCAGGGGGCCAGGCGGGCGGCACGGTGGGCGGCCACGGGGGCGGCGCTGGCCTGCTCCAGAGCCTCGCGAGTGAAGAACATCCGCCCGGCGGCGGGGAACTTCGCGGCGGCGCGGCGGCGTAGCAGGGCCAGATCCACAGCGGCGCTGGCATGATCCGGCGTGTAGCTGCGGCGCAAGCGGGTCAGTTCGCCTAGCACATCCGCGTCCGCGACCTCACGCCCGGCGAGATCCGCGAGGAGCGCCTGGCCGGGGGGCGACTGGAGCCAGGCGAGGGTATCGAGGTTCATGCTGAGGGGAGGGTTTTGTTATCCCTGAGACCCTTCCTCCTTAATGCGAGTGGGCAACGCCCTTCACCTTCGCAATATCGGCGGCGATACGTGCGGCGACAGCGTCAGCCTGTTTTTTGGCCACGGCGGGCATCAGTTCGCCAGACTCGCGGGCGCGCCAGCAGGCCGCGAAATGGCCGTCGCCGTAGTCGATAAACGGCGGCTCGTCTTCCTTGCACTGCGCGATGGCGATGGGGCAGCGCGTGTGGAAGTGGCAGCCGCTCGGCGGGTTGAGCGGGCTGGGTACATCGCCCTCCAGGATGATCCGTCGCCGTTGCTTCTCGATCTTGGGGTCGGGGATGGGCACCGCCGAGAGCAGAGCCTGCGTATACGGGTGCAGCGGCTGGCGGTAGAGTGCGGCACCCTCCGAAAGTTCGACCATCTTACCCAGGTACATCACCGCCACGCGGTCGGAGATATGCTTAACCACGCTGAGGTCGTGGGCGATGAAGAGGTAGGTTAGGCCGAGCTTCTGCTGCAACTCCTCCAGCAAATTGACCACCTGAGCCTGGATGGAGACATCCAGCGCCGAGACCGGCTCATCACAGACCACGAACTGCGGCTCGACGGCGAGGGCGCGGGCGATGCCGATGCGCTGGCGCTGGCCGCCCGAGAACTCGTGCGGGTAGCGGTTGGCGAAGGCCGGGTTGAGGCCGACCAGGCCGAGCAACTCCTCGACGCGCTCGCGCACCGCCTTGCCCTCACGCAGTTTGTGTACCCGGATCGGCTCGCCAATGATGTCGCCAACGGTCATGCGCGGGTTCAGGCTGGCGTAGGGATCCTGGAAGATCATCTGCACGCGGCGGCGCATCCTGCGTAGCTCAGCGCCCTTCAGCTTGGTGAGATCCTGGCCCTCGAAGATCACATTGCCAGCGGTGGGCCGGTACAACTGGAGGATGGCCCGGCCAGTCGTACTTTTGCCGCAGCCGCTCTCGCCCACCAGCCCGAGGGTTTCGCCCTTCTTGATGCTGAAGCTGATCCCATCAACGGCCTTGACCGTGCCGACGCGGCGCTGAAAGATAATCCCCCGGTTGACGGGGAAGTGCATTTCCAGGTCGGTGACATCGATCAGGTTGGCGATCTCGCCGGTGCCATTCGGTGACAATGTCATAAGCGAAACTTTGGGAGATAAGTGTAGAGACGCCCCGGCGGGGCGTCTCTACGCGGCGACGCCTACGGTCTTTCGTTCGGGCAACGGCGTCTCCATCGTAATATCGAACAGGCAAGCGGCGCGATGCTCGGGGCCGACGCTGCGCAGGGGCGGCGTCTGGGTCAGGCAGGCGTCCTGCGCGTAGTCGCAGCGCGGGGCGAAGGGGCAAATCTGCGGCAGGTCGATCAGGCTTGGCGGCAGGCCACGGATCGGGTTGAGCTTGCGCCCACGGCCCTCGTCCAAACGTGGGATCGAGCGCAGCAAGCCGATGGTGTAAGGCATGCGCGGGTTATCGAACAGCTCGCCCGTCTTGCCCTCCTCGACCACCTTACCGGCGTACATCACCGTCACCCGATCAGTCATCCCGGCGACCACGCCAAGGTCGTGGGTGATCATGATCACCGCCGTGTCCAGTTCCTCCTTGAGCCGGTTGATCAGCTCAATAATCTGGGCCTGGATGGTCACATCAAGGGCGGTGGTGGGTTCATCGGCGATCAGCAACTCGGGGTTACACGAGAGGGCCATGGCGATCATCACGCGCTGGCGCATGCCGCCGGAGAACTGGTGCGGGTAGTTGTCCAGGCGCTTGGCCGCGCTGGGGATGCCGACCATATCGAGCAGTTCGGCGGCGCGGTTGTTTGCCTCACGCCTAGAAAGCTTCAGGTGCAACTCCAGCGACTCAGTGATCTGGCGGCCCACGGTAAGTACCGGGTTAAGCGAGGTCATCGGGTCCTGGAAGATCATCGCGATCCGGTTGCCCCGGATGCTGCGCATCTCCTCATCCCTGGCCTTGAGCAGATCCGCACCGTCGAAGATGATCTGGCCACCGGCGATCCTGCCGGGCGGGTTGGGGATCAGCCGCATGATCGACAACGAGGTGACGCTCTTGCCGCAGCCTGACTCGCCGACGATGCCCAGCGTCTCGCCACGGTTGACGTGGAAGGAGACGTTATTCACCGCCTTGACCACGCCGTCCTGCGTGTGAAAGTGCGTCTCTAGGTTATGTACGTCGAGCAGTGGGGCCATCAAGTCCTCGCAGTTTGCCGATAGCCGATAGTACTACAGTTGTAAATATCTTCGCAGAAAGGCTCCCGCCGATCACCCCCCCTAGCCCCCCCGCAAGCGGGTTCAAAGGGGGGGGGAAAGAGGCGATTTGGGGCGTTCTAACGCCGCAAGATGCTGCGCAGTTGTTTGCGGCATCAGGAA
>CAIRFY010000202.1 GCA_903877945.1 uncultured Oscillochloris sp.
GCCCGGCCCGTAAACGGGCGGGCTATCAATTGCGAAGGCCGCTTCAGCGGCCTCAGACAGGCCGCTTCAGCGGCCTTCGCAGTTAATAGCCGAGGTGTTTACGCCTACGGCACGAGCAATCTGCGAACTTTGGTTAGCGCGAATAAGTCCTGGGTTAAGTTGCATGGCGCTGAGAGCGCGGGTGTCCCGCCCGCCAGAACCCCGGCGGGCGGGACGCCCGCGCTCCCAGGTTGACCCAGGGCTTATTCGCGCTAACGAACTTTGCAACAGCCCTATAAAGCCTGGATCCCTCCTTCACAATCGGAGTAGGACTGCTATAAGTGGTGAGCACCTGGCAGACGCACGCCGGGTCCTAGGGGGCGGGGTAGGGCATGGTCGGATTAGCTCCCGATCACCGCTGGTTCAACGCGGAGAGGGCTTGTCCCTCTCCGCTGATCATGACCCCAGATCACTCTGTACACAGATCTCTGTGCGCAGCCACACGTCACCGTAGCTCCCACCGTGACCCGGTGGGTGTCTTTGTGACCTCGATCTGTACGGGGAAGCGATCTTTTAGTTCGTCAATGTGGGTAATCACAATAATGCGGCGAAAGTCGTCCTGAACACTGGTGATCGCCTCGACCATTCGTTCGCGACCGATGGCGTCGAGGGCACCGAAGCCCTCGTCGATGACCAGGGTTTCTAGGCGGGCACCGGCGCGGCGGGCGAGCAGGCGCGAGAGGGCGATACGTACGGCGAAGTTGGCACGCATGGCCTCGCCACCGCTAAAGGCGTCGTAGACACGGGTGCCCAGGGCGTCGGCGATCTTGATCTCCAGGGTCTCGACGGTATCGCCCTTCTTGGTATCGCGTTGCATCTCGAAGCTGAGGTGCATCTGGTTGTCGGTCATACGCCCGAGCAGACGGTTGGCCTCGTCCTCAATCTGCGGGATGGCCGTCTCGATCAGCATGGCCTGGACGCCCTTCTTGCCGAACGCCTCGGCGAGTTCGGCGAAGAGACCCTGGCGCTGGGCCAGGGCGCGCTCATTTTCGCGCTCGCGCTCAAGCTGGTCTGCGGCGGACTGGGCGGTTTTCAGGTAGCCCTGCTTTTCGCCAAGGTCGTTCTGCGCAGCCTTGAGGCCGCCACGGGCGCGGCGCAGTTCATCGGCCTTGGCGTCGGCATCGGCCTTGGCGCGGGGCAGTTCGCGTAAATCCTGCTCCAGGAGGGCGTCCTCGCGGGTGCGCCGCTCGATCTCGGCGGCGTCGCGTTCGCGCAACTGCGTGGCCTGCTCTCGCAGCCTGCGGTCGGCGGCGAGGCGCTGCTCGGCCAACTGAAGTTTACGCTCCTCCTGTGTCCAATGCTCCAGGTTGCGGGCCAGATCACGGGCGGCGGTGTGGGCTTTGTCGCTATAGCCAAGTTGCTCGATCTCGCTGGTGATCTGACGGCCCTGCTGGCGTACCTCGTGGGCAAAGTCACTCGACTCAATCCGCTGCTGGATCGCGGCAAGCTCAACCTCGGCGGCGGGCAGGGCAGCAGCCTCCGCCTGCACGGCGGCGAGTTCCTTCTGGAGCGAGGCCAAGGTGCCCTCGGCCCGGCCCTGGCCCTGGAGCCGCTTGTCCAGATCGCGCAGGTGCGTGTCCATCCGTGTGCGCGATTGGCTCAGTTCCGCGTGTTCACCCACGGCGCTCATCTCGACCGTGATGCTGGCAAGCTCGGTCTGGGCGACGGGGTCAAACTCCTGCGCCGCGATCTGGGCTTGGGCGAGATCGTGCGCCGTCTGAGCCTCGGCCCGCTTGACTCGCCATAGCTCGGATTGGCGGATTTTGTCCTCAAGCGGTTCGACTTGAGCAGCCATACGGCGCAATCCGGCGATCTGTTTATCGAGATCAGCGACATCAGCCCGTGCCTGCTTCAGCCGAACATCGCCCGCGTCGGCCTGCCGCTTGGCCTCGGCGTAGGCGGCGCGTAGCTCGGTCAACTCCTGCTCGTAGTGATCCTGCACGTGGGCCACAGCATCCACACCCAGATCGCTGCGGCAGACCGGGCAGGCGCCACCGGCGTCCGCGAGGATCTTCTGGTTGGCCTTGAGCTTGTCGGCGGCGACCTTGAGCCGAGTACACTCGGCGCGCTGGTGGCTGACCATATCAACATCGACCTGCTCTTGAACGCGCACCGTGGACAGTCGTTCTTCATTGCCCGCAAGCTGCGCGGCAGCAGCGCGGGCGGCAGCCAGATCCGCGATCCAGCGCGGCTCATCGGCCAGTTGCGTGTCGAGCGTATGGAGGGTACGCTGGTTCTGATCACGCACAGACTCCCGCGAGTTTCGATGCTTCTCAATCAGGGCGGTCAGTTCACCCCGGCGCACGCGCAGGGCGGCCAAGCGGTCAAGGCGCTGCTCGATGTCGGCGCGCTGTTGGTCGATCTGCTCGCGCTCGGCGCTGAGCGGCTGAAGTTCGGCGATCTGGCGCTCCACCACGGCGATCTGCTCGCGCAGCGGGGCGATCTTCGTAACGCGCTCGGCCAGCGTATCGCGCCGATGAGCCAGTCGGGCTTGCTCAGTGCGCAGGTCGCCCAGCGCCTCTTTTAGCTGAATCTGAAGGTCACGACGCTGGTCGTCGAGCGCCTGGTACTGTACGCGCAGATCTTCCAGCCGATCCATTTCCTTGCGTGCGGCGGCCAGATCGGCAACCCCGTGCGCAATCTGCTCGCGCTGCGATACCAGAGCCTCATCGACGGTGATCCGCCCGCCCAGTGTGGCGATCTCTTTCTCGCGGGCGGCCTGCTCTTTGCGCAGATTCTCAAGCTCACGCAGCAGAACCTTGCGCTGCTCAGCCCGCTGCTCCAGCAGGCGCAGGTGCGAGTCGGCGGCGAGCTGCGCCTGCTCGGCCTGAGCCACTTGCTCACCCATACGTGCCGCCTGCTCATCGGCATCCTGCACGCTCTTCGCCCAGAAGGACAGTTTCTCGGCGCTCAGTTCAAGCTGCTCGATCCGACCACGCAGCCCCGTCAACTGATCGGAAAATCCCTTTGCCCGTGCCTTCGCCTTCTCAGCTAGAGCCTCGTACTCGCCCAGGTCGAGGATGTCGGCGAGAACCTGCTTGCGCTCGGCAGGCGTGCGCGAGGTGAACTCGTCAGCGCGGCCCTGGAGCAGAAACGAGGCGTTGATGAAGGTTTGGTACGACATACGCAGCAGATCGTCGATCCGGCCCTGAGTCTCGCGCACGCCGGTCTCGGAGATCGGTCGCCAGCCGGTCGCATCCTGCACCTGGAGGTCAAGAAACGTCTTGCCCCCGGTGGTACCGCCACGCGGGCCACTTTTACCGCGCTGTCGCCTGCGGGCGACGCGGTAGTGCTGGTCGCCGAGCTGAAAGTCCAACTCAACCAGCATCTCGCTCTCGCCCTGGGCGATCAGATCATCGTCAGGGGTGCGAGCCTCGCCCCAGAGCGCCCAGGTTATCGCGTCGAGCAGGGCCGACTTGCCCGCGCCGTTCTCGCCAGAGAGGCAGACGACGTGCAGACCATCAAGGTTCAGTTGGAGTTGTGCGCCGTCGCTGTCCTCGCGGTAGCACATGAAGTTGCGGATGGTGAGAGTTGTGGGGATCATAATGGGGGTGCTGAATACTGAGACAAGATTGCAGATTGCAGATTTTAGATTGCAGATTTGCTGCAATGAGGATAACACATATTTTCGGCGTACCCGCGCACATAGCATATGCGTATAATTGTAGTTTCCCCCGCGAGCCTTAACGGAGTGTCCTATGCCAGTGTTCACCTACAATGTGAAAACCGAGGATCTGATCGAACTCGACCTCCAGCGCCTGCGCGCCAATCCCCGTGCGCAGATGCAGGCGCGTGGCCTCCAGTTACTCGTCCCGCTCGTGATTTTCCTGGCCTCGCTCGGCACCGTCTACCTGCTCGACAGCGACAAGCAGTTGATGCCGATTGACTGGATCGTACCATGCGTCCTCGGTGTCGCGATGATCGTCCTCTTCCCGCGCCGTTTTGAGTCGAATATTCGGAAGCGGATCGCCGCGCAGCTTGCCGAGGGGCTGGGCAAGGATCTGACGGGCACGTACACGGCCACTATCAAGCCGGCGCTGATTGTCCAGACAGCGAAAGGCAGCGAGATTCGTGTGCCTTGGACTGCGATTGGCACGATCACGATCACCGACGCGCATGTTTTTATCCTTGTTGATGACTCGCGGGCCATCGTCATTCCGCGCCAGGGGTTCGCCGACACCAAGCAGTACGAGCAGGTCAAGGTTCTGGTGATGCAGTACCAGCGAAATTCCTGACGATGACAGGCCCGGCGGGCGACTCCCAATCGGACATCCCTGGCTACGCCTTACCCTCGTCCCAGACTCGTGCGGCCCGCCGGAAGACCCGGAAGAGGACCACCGTCAAAATAACCACCAGGATGATCGCCAGGGCCGGGGCCAGGATCGCCAGCACGCTCAGGGCCAGGGCCGCCCCATCCTCGGCCAGACTAATCACCGGGTTGCCCGTCCCGGCAGTAGCCGTCGTGACCACCGGGCGCACGGCGCTGCGAGCCAGGTGCGTACTTCCCGCCGCCACCACACCGGCGATCATCACTAGCGTCGGGTGGATGTGGGCCACATCGCCCTGGGCGGCTAAGGCCAGGATGGCCCCGGCAATCGGTGCGATAATGATCCCTGTTGCGTGCAGCGCGCTATCTACGATGGGCAGCTTATCCCCCACAAAGTCAAGCACCGCCAGGGCGGCGACGATCAACAGCACCAGCGGGTGCGTCAGCAGGCCGAACGGCGCGGCCAGATCGATCAGCCCGAAGCGCGCCAGGACGCCAATCGTCAGCAGCGGCAGAAACGCATTGAGCCCGGCGGCGGTTGAGAGCCCCAGGCCCGTGGCCAGCGCAATAAGCGTCGTGATCATGATACCCCCTTCGTTGTGAGCAGCAGCTACGATAGGGACGCGCCCCATCAGCCGAAGGTTGCATTTTGGCGCACATGGCAGTTAGGTGGTATGAAATCCAATGAATGATATGACAGGTTCTCGCACTCCCGACCGACCTACGTGTGAGCTATGGATGCTCCCCTATTACTATCCGCCTGCCGACCACGCTGGTACGCGTCGTGTAACCGCATTCGCCAAGTATCTGCCCGAGGCGGGCTACAGGCCGATCATTCTTACAACGAACATCCGTGGCAGCACGCCATCCGACACGGCGCAGCACATCTTCCGTGCTGATGAAATCTCCAGCCTGCTGGCCCGACCATACCGGGCGCTCCGCCTGCGACGTATGCCGCAGCAGCAGCGGGCCAATGCCGCAGCCATAGCAGCCGACAGTTGGATCTCACGCATGCTGATGGCATGTCTGATACCTGATCTTCACATCACTTGGTATCCCTTGGCTGTGCGTCAGGGACTACGGCTTCTGCGTAGCCGCCCGATCAAGCTGCTGTTCAGCTCATCGCCGCCGACAACCAGCCACCTCGTGGCGCTGCGGCTCAAGCACCTGACCTGCGCGACACTGGTGATCCTGGCGCGGAAGCGTGGCTGAGGTGAGCGTGGTTTACTCTGTGAGCAACGCCACGCATACTTTCAATGGTGATCGTGTGTCAAACTGAACGATGTATACTATGAATCTGTTGTCTCACCGGAGCCACACTGCTATACCGAGTCGCGTTCGCTGGGCTCTCTTCGCCCTGATACTGCTCGTTCTCGGCCTGTTGAACCTAGGCGGACCGGCGATGTGGTGGGACGAGGGCTGGACGCTCTCGGTGGCGCGGAACTGGGCCGAGACCGGGCGCTACGCCCGTCTGCGCGACGGCGTACCCACTGCCCCTGGCCTAGAGGCGTCGTTCCTGGTGACGCTGCCAGTGGGCCTGAGCATGCGCCTGCTGGGCGTGGGCATCTGGCAGGGCCGGATCTTCGGTGTGCTGTGTATGGTGGCCGTCCTGCTGCTGCTGGCCGCCCTGGCGGCTCGCCTCTATGACGGCAAAGTCGCTGTGGCAACCGTGGCGGCGGCCCTGCTGCTGACGCCGCACCCACAGCTCAACCCGCTGCTTCAGGGTCGTCAGGTGCTGGCTGAAATACCAATGCTGGCCTACCTGCTCGGCGGCTACCTCTGTCTGTGGTGGGCGCTCGCCGGGCCGCGACTGGCCGTTGTCCCCGCCGCCATGCTGCTTGGCATGGCCTGGATCAGCAAAGCTCAGACCGCGCCGTTCCTGATGGTCTCGCTAGTTGCGCCGATCCTGGCCGCTCTGATCACGCGGCGCTGGGCCACCTCCATTCTGTGTGCGGGTGCGCTGGCAGGTGCCTACCTAGTTGCACGGAGTCTGCCGCCGTTTGTCTCTACGATTCTGTTTGACCATAGCCTGCCGGGAGATCCCGTGTCGGGCCTGCTTGATGTGGTGGCGGTGGTCCTCACCCCATTTCATCGGCTCTACGCCCTGTCAAACCTGCTCAGCTTCGGGCTGCCCACGCTGCTCGGCCTGACATGGGCGCTGCCGAAGGTCTGGCGAAGTTTGTGGGAGACGGAGGATGGGGAATCGGAAAACAAGCGGGTGCAAGGGAAAATCCACAGTGACCAGATAAAGACGGATCGTGTGCCGCCCGCCGCCCGCCCCCGGCAAGCGAGCGCGGCGAGCGACCTGCGTTTGGCTTTGCTGGCCTTCGCCGGTAGCTGGCTAGGCTGGTTTGTCACCCTTTCGGTGGGCGTACCGCGCTACATGTCGCCCGCAGTCCTGGTCGGTTGTATCTTTTTGGCCGCCATGCTGCGCAACCTGACCGACGACTTCGATCTGCCCAGGAGTCTTGAGCGGCTAATGGCTCTGCTGAGCCGGCGCCAGCCCAGTCGGGCTGGCGCCGCCGCCATGCTGGCCCTTGTACTGACCACCGCCGCCCTCACCCTCGCCGCTCTCGGTCTGGCTCGCTACTACCCTGACGATGACCACTCGGCCCAGCGCGTGGCCACCGCCCTCAACGCGATGCCCCCCGGAACCCGTGTGGAGACCTACGAGAGCGAATTGCACTTTCTGCTTGATCAGCCCTACCACTACCCGCCCGATCAGGTACACGTCGAGCTTAACCGGCGCAGCCTGCTCGGCCAGGCAACGCCGGTGGCCTACGACCCGCTCGTATCCGATCCCGATGTGCTGGTGGTTGGCACATTTGCCCGGGGCAACGACCTGTATACGCCAGTCCTGACGAGTGGTGCCTTCCGCCAGATCATACGCGATGGGGCATACGAGGTGTATCAGCGAGTCCGTTAGTAGGGGCGAATTCATTACCAGTAGATGGGCGCAGATGCTTCAGACGTATCAAATGCCAATTTTGGCAATACCGCAAAAGTCACCCTGTCACATCGAGCGCCCGGCCCGTAAACGGGCGGGCTAGGTCTACGAAGGCCGCTGAAGGAGACTGTCTGATGCCGCTTCAGCGGCCTTCGTAGACCTAGCCGGGGGCTTCAGCCCCCCGGCGGCGGCACCGCACAGGGCGAGTTTTGCGGTATGACAAGGTTCGCGGATACTTTACAGTTTGTCGCCGGGCAGCCCTCACCCCCAGCCCCTCTCCCGCACGGGGAGAGGGGAGTAGATCCCGTCCTGGTGAGGAATGCCCCCCCTCTCCCGCTCAGGGAGAGGCGGCTGGGGGGTGAGGGCTGTGCGAGACTGTCATGTAAAATTGGGCATTCTGAAA
>CAIRFY010000203.1 GCA_903877945.1 uncultured Oscillochloris sp.
CCCCCAGCCCCCTCTCCCCGTGAGGGAGAGGGGCAGGGGGTGAGGGTCGTCCGGCAGTAAACTGTCGCGCTGGTTTGAAACATCCCGAAGGAAGAATCAGAAAGGCTTGCATTGCTGCAAGCCTTTCCACCGCCATATTGGCGGGCCCGACGGGATTCGAACCCGCGATCTCCACCGTGACAGGGTGGCATCATAACCGCTAGACTACGGGCCCGTAGTATGTTGGTGACCCCAGCGGGATTCGAACCCGCGATCTTCACCTTGAGAGGGTGACGTCCTAGGCCGCTAGACGATGGGGCCGCCCTTACGACCTCGGAGAGTATAGCATACCTTTTTGGATTGTGCAAATACGTCAAAAGGTGTGCTTACGGTACATGATGTACCATCGACGGCACGCCCTAAAGACCAATACCTTTCACATAAGCCGATCTATGCCGACCTTGCCCCCTCACCCCCTGCCCCTCTCCCTCACGGGGAGAGGGGAATTCCGCAACAAGATGCGTCCGACTCCCCCTCTCCCGCTCAGGGAGAGGGGGCTGGGGGGTGAGGGCGGAGCGGCGGGAGATTCGTTATTTGAAACGTATTGGGGCTGGGAGATGAGAGTATCACCCGATCAGATTGCGTAGAGCCGGTTCAAGCGTGGGGTATTTGAACTGATAGCCAAGGGACTGAGCCTTTTTCGGCATGGCGCGCTGTCCATACACCACGAGGTCGGCCATCTCGCCAAGAACGGTGCGCAGGACGACCTCGGGCACAGGCATCCATGAGAGTGAGTTCATCACTTTGCCGAGGATCGAGCTGAAATCACGATTCGTCTGCGGAGTGGGGGCAGTGGCGTTGATCGGGCCGCTGGCCTGATCATTCTCCAGAGCCAACAGATAGATACCAATCAGATCATCGGGGTGGATCCAGGAGTAGTACTGGGTACCGGGCATCACGGGGCCGCCGACGCGGATCTTGAAGGGCTGCATAATCTGCGGCAGTACGCCGGCATCCGGGTCGAGCATCAGGCCGGTGCGCAGGCACGCGACCCGTACACCAAGCTCTTCAGCGCGAGCAGCCTCATGCTCCCAGGCCACGCAGATCTGGGCGAGGAAATCGGCACCGGGGGGGGTGCTTTCATCGAGTGGTGTGTGGTCGTGGAATCCGTAGTAGCCTACGCCTGAGGCGCAGAGCAGCACCTTCGGGCGATCAGTGGCAGCGGCAATCGTATCGACGATGCTGCGTGTGCCGTACACCCGGCTATTATAGATCTCCGTCTTGATTTCGGGAGTCCAGCGCTGACCGAGGATGCCCTCAGCGATTGGCGCACCGGCGAGGTGGATGATGGCGTGGGCACCGTTGACGGCGGATGCCCACGCCCCCGCCGCGTTGGTTGACCACCACACATAGGCGTCGGCACCCGGCAGGAGTTCACGGGCCTGCTGTACGCGACGCGAGAAGACCACAACTTCGTAGCCGCCCCCCTTGAGGGCGGCGAAGAGCCTGCGTCCGATGACGCCGGTGGCCCCGGTGAGGATGATGCGTTTTGAATTGCTCATATGAGGATCGTACCCTAGGTTTGGATAGGGCGTCAAGTGCAAGGGCGTGGTACAATCCCGGCGGCTCTCTCCGCGCACCTCTAAACAACTCGCACTGCACATGAACTACCGCTTGTTCGTCTTATTCGCCCTGCTCGTCCTGCTGCCCGCCGGTACTCCCGCCCGTAGCGCCGCCCGCCAGCCCGACCTACCGCCCACGCTCTTTGGACTAAACATGTACATCACTGGGCGCGAGCGCAGCGACGCGGAGGCGACGGCCTTGCTGGGCATGGCCGCCCCGATTGGGGCGCGCTGGACCCGCGAGGAGATCTCGTGGGCTGCGTGGGGCCACGATGTGGCGAACAGTTTCTACGACCGGCGTCTTGGCCAGATCGCTGACGCCGGGGTCGGTATTATCGGTATGCTGCTGACCACGCCGAAGGAGTACCGCTCTCCCGCCTGTGTGAGCTACGCCAAGGACACCAATCAGCCCGAATACTGGTGCGCCCCCACCAATATGAACGCCTACGCTCGCTGGGTCGCCAAGGTGGTCGAGCGTTATGACGGCGATGGCTACGATGACGCCCCCGGCTCGCCGCGTGTGGCGGCCTGGGAGATCTGGAACGAGCCTGACCTTGATGGTACCTGGCTGCCCCACGCTGATGCGGCAGCCTACGCCCAGATGCTGCGCTTGGCCCACGATGCGATCAAGGCGGCCGATCCGACGGCGACTGTCCTCAACGGCGGTGCCTATACCTTCGACGCGGTTGGCCAGGACGGCTTTATGGAGCGTGTGGTGCAGTTAGCTGGCTGGGACAGCTTTGATGTCCTGTCGATCCACCCCTGGCTCATCGATCACGCCCCCGACGACCCGAGCCTGATCAACGCACGCGAACACTTCGACGTGACTATTCCTGGTCGGATCGATCTGGCCAAGCGCTGGATCGCGGCGCACGGTGGCGGCAAGCCGATCTGGATCACTGAGATGGGCTGGAGTACCTGCGGCGGTAGCTGTGCGCCGCAGTTTGCGAAGAGCGACGAGGAACAGGCCAATTACATGGTGCGCAGTTTTGTGCTGGCTGCCGCCGCCGGTGTTGAACACGTGAGCTATTTTCAGTTGGAGGACAAATTTGGTGGAGCGCAGCAGCCCTGGGGTCCAGCGGCGATTGTGCGCGATGACCTGACGCCTAAGCCGGCCTACACCACCTACGGCGCGATGGTGGCTCAGCTCCAGTTTGCCCACTATAGCGGCGTCGGCCCGCTCCACCGCCCCGGCGTCCTGGCCGACTACCGCTTCGCTCTGGGCGACGGCGGTAACGTGGATGTACTCTGGTCGCTTGGTGGCGCGACGACGGCCACCTTCCCGCTGACGGCGGGGCTCAGCGCGGCCCTGATCGACCGCGATGGCTACGAGTCCGGCCTGACCGGCAAGCAGGCTCTCCTCAGCCTGAGCGGTCGCCCCGTCTACCTACGCCAACTGAGCGGGCGTTCGCGCAGCTTCGGCGAGACCGGCCAGAACCTGCGCGACCCCTTCCTGCGCTACTGGGAGCGCAGCGGCAGCCTGGCGATCTTTGGCTTCCCGATCAGCACGGAGCGGGTAGAGCAAGCGGGCGACGGCCAGAGCTACCGGGTGCAGTGGTTTGAGCGCAACCGCTTCGAATACCACCCGGAGCATACGCCGCCCTACGATGTGCAGCTTGGTCTGCTGGGTGTCGAGCGCCTGTCTCGCAGCGGGGTGGACTGGCGCACGCTCCCGAGGGTAGGCGGGCTGCCGACGGCGGGCTGCCGCATCTTCGCCGAGACCGGCCACAGCCTCTGCCCACCCTTCCGCGCCTACTGGGAGCGCAACGGCGGCCTAGCGGTCTTCGGGTTCCCGATCAGCGAGCCGCGTGACGAGGACGTAGGAGGTGGGGTGCGGCGCGTGCAGTACTTTGAGCGTAACCGCTTCGAGGAACACCCCGAGCAGCCCGCCGCCTACCGCGTACAACTGGGGCGGCTGGGGGCCGAGTTGATGCCCTGAAAAACAGAGCGTGCCAGCTTTCGCTGGCACGCTCTGTTTTTCAGGAGGGGACGCTTACCCCTCTAGGGCGCTGAGCAACTGCGGTAACAGTTGCTTCTTGCGCGAAACAACCCCGTCGGCGGCGCGGGTGCCATCAACGCGCTTCGGGTAGGGCAGACCGTCGAGCTGCGGCACCTCGCCGCTGAGCAGCAGCCGACTTGAACTGGCCACCACATTCGTCGCCATCAGCACCACGAAGTCCAGTCCGTTCGCGGTACGCATGGACTCCAGGGCGATGCGCAGCTCTTCGAGGCGCTCGTCGAGTTGGGTGAAGTTCGATAGCTCGATCTGCGTGACCGCAAACTTCAGGCTGCCCGACTCGTAGCGCTTGAAGTCGGTCTGCACGAGATCAACCGCGTTGCGCGAGGAGAGATCCACACCGGCGGCGAGGATCTGCTGTCCGTAGCTCTCGATTGTCTCGCCCGCCAGGGGTGAGCCACCCATAAAGGCCCAACGGGCCAGGCGCTCGGAGGCGCGGCGGTCGCGATCCGTGGTGGTGGGCGAGGTGAAGAGCAAGGTGTCCGAGATCATCCCGGCCAGGAGCATACCGGCGATTTGAGGGGGCGCGCTCAAGCCAGCATCCGAGATCCGCTCCGTCACCAAGGTGCTGGTACTACCCACCGTGTCCACGGTGAACTTGATCGGCACCATCGAAGTGGGGTTGCCCAGGCGGTGGTGGTCAAGCACCTCGATCACATCGGCCTCGTCCAGCGCACCAAGAGCCTGACCAGCCTCGTTGTGATCCACCAACACGATCTTCAGCCGCTTGGGGCGCATCGCATCGCGCTGGCGGCAGACCCCGGCGTAGCAGCCCTGATCATCCACGACCAGGAACTCGTCGCGCTCCTCGCGCAGAATGCGCGGCAGCACATCGCGGATGCGGCCCGACGCCTTGAAGCGCGGCGTCTCGGTGTCGCACGCCTCGCGGCAGGGGTGGGTCAGCAGATCGCCGACACGCATGTCGCCACCGCGATCATGAATGCCCACCTTTTCGCGCAGGAAGTTAAACAGACTCGCCACCGTCACCAGCCCGAAGGGCGTGCCGTCGGGGTTGAGTACCGGGGCCGCGCCGCCGGTGCGGTTAGCAATAGTCCACGCCTCGCGCAGCGGGCTATCCGGCGTCGTCGTGTCGTAGCGTTGGGCCACGCTATGGAAGCGCGGCGAGGCGTCCGGCAGGAACAGCGGCGGGTCGGCCTGGAGCCGATGGAAGATCCAGGTTGTCTGGGGGTTAAGGTGTCCGGCTCGCGCCGCCACAATGCGCTGGTCCGGCTGCTCTTGCTGGAGCAGCCATGCGTAACCGACCGCCGACACAATCGAGTCGGTGTCGGGGTTAATATGGCCAATCACGTAGATTTGATCTGCTGCGGTTATCATGCGAAGTCTTACCTTACCAGCTTTCTATAACTGATCCGGTGTGGCCGGTCAGCCTCTGTGCCTTTACGGCGATGATAGTCGGTCACATACTCCGAGTAACTGCCGGGGAACCAGAAGGCTTGGCTGTCGCCCTCAAAGGCCAGAATATGCGTGGCGACCCGGTCGAGGAACCAGCGGTCGTGCGAGATAATGACGGCGCAACCGGCGAAGCTCTCTAGCCCCTCCTCCAGGGCGCGCAGGGTGTGAACATCCAGGTCGTTCGTGGGTTCGTCCAGCAGCAGCACGTTTGCCCCCGACTTGAGGATCTTCGCCAGGTGAACGCGGTTACGCTCGCCACCCGAGAGGGTGCCCACCAGCTTCTGCTGGTCAGACCCGGCGAAGTTAAAGCGCGACACGTAGGCCCGCGAGTTAATCTGGCGGCTGCCGAGCAGAATAATATCGTGCCCGCCGGAGATCTCCTCCCAGACGTTCTTCTGCCCATCGAGGCTATCGCGGCTCTGATCCACATAGCCCAGGGTCACGGTTTCGCCCACCGTCAGTTTCCCGCCGTCGGGCGCGTCCTGGCCGACAATCATGCGGAAGAGGGTGGTCTTACCGGCACCGTTAGCCCCGATGATCCCGACGATCCCGCCGGGGGGCAGGTCGAAGCTGAGGTTATCGTAGAGCAGCCGGTCGCCGTATGCCTTGGCCACACCCTCAGCGCGGATCACAATGTCGCCGAGGCGCGGGCCTGGCGGCACGAAGATCTCCAGATCGCGATCCTGCTGATCCTGGCTCTCGTTGAGCAGGCGCTCGTAGGCGGTGATGCGGGCCTTGCCCTTGGCGTGGCGGCCCTTGGGCGACATACCGATCCACTCCAGTTCGCGCTGGAGAGCTTTCTGACGCTGGCTCTCAGACTTCTCATCGCTGGCGAGTTTCTGCTTTTTCTGCTCCAGCCAGCTTGAGTAGTTGCCGCGCCAGGGGATACCGACGCCGCGCTCAAGCTCAAGGATCCAGCCAGCCACATTGTTTAGGAAATGGCGGTCGTGGGTGACGGCGATGACAGTGCCCTTGTACTCCTGGAGATGACGCTCCAGCCATGCCACCGACTCGGCGTCGAGGTGGTTAGTTGGCTCGTCGAGCAGCAGGATGTCGGGCGACCGGAGCAGCAGGCGGCAGAGGGCCACGCGGCGACGCTCACCGCCCGAGAGCACGGCCACCGAGGCGTCGCCGGGCGGGCAGCGCAGGGCGTCCATCGCCAGATCGAGCTTGCTGTCGATGTCCCAGCCGTCGAGGTGGTCAAGCTTCTCCTGCACCTCAGCCTGCTCGGTCAGCAGCGCATCGTAATCGGCGTCGGGCTCGGCAAACTTATTATTGATCTCGTCGTAACGCTTATGCAGACCGACAATCTCAACCGCACCCTCCTCAACAATCTCGCGCACCGTCTTACCATCGTCGAGATGCGGCTCCTGCTCCAGAAAACCCACCGTGTAACCCGGTGAGATCGCCGTCTCGCCAATAAAATCGTGGTCGATCCCGGCCAGGATGCGCAGCAGAGAACTCTTACCCGAGCCGTTGGAGCCGATCACACCGATCTTGGCCCCGTAAAAATAGGACAGGTTGATGTCCTTGAGCACCTGCTTGTTCGGCGGGTGGATCTTGCTCACCCGCATCATCGAGTAGATGACTTTGGTATCGGTCACGAATAGGCTCCTCGCTGTGGCTTCCTGACGCAAAAAAACCGGGGCTTTACCGGAGTTTACCGTTGGCAGTTACATAATTGGGGGCAGTCGTCATCGGGCAATGGATACCTGCCGGATCAACAGTGTAGCACAAGAATGACGCAGGTCGTGAAGAAGTACGCCCGCAGGAAGCGCCGCTCCCGCTCGGTGAGCAGGCGTGCCATCGTAGCCGCGACATCCCGGCGTATGGATGCATCGAGCGCGGTCGCCACCGGGTAGCATCCGCCACTCATATCAAGACTGTTCACACTCCCAGGAGTAGATGTACAGCCGTATATGAAGAGGTGTTTAGCTCTGCTGGTTCTCTATTGGTGATCGTGCGTGCTATACTGGGTGCTATCGGTGCTGCCCACATGCGTGGCGCGCCAACGGTCGTACCCATGCACCACCACGCATCGTCACAACTATGTCACCTCAGGCCCCGCTCAGATGAGCGGGGTCTTTGTTGTTCTTAGATAGAGAACTAATTATGCCGCTCACCGCCCGCGATCTCGCCCGCCTGGCCGACGACGTGCTCACCTTCATTGAGCAGCGTGAGGCCGAGCAGATCGCCTACGGCGTTTACGACGTCACGATGACCGGTACCGATGTATAGCAATCCTAAACTGGTTATGAAAAGGAGTCGAGCCTTTAGGCGGCCTTATCCGGCTAAAGCCTTGACTCCACACAACAACCCCAAGAGGATTGCTATACTAAACAAATACCAGCCAGTGGATGCGACCCGTCCGCCCCTTGCGGATCGCGAAGATGATCTGCGTACCGCGTTGCGCTGGCTGGCCGAGGAGGTGCTGATCATCCGCTTCAGCGCCGAAGATGACCCTGCTGATTGGGTCTTCCGCAGCCGAATCGCCGAGACGGTGCGGCTGCTCAACAAGCTGCGCCAGCGGCTCGCCTTCGACAACACGGCCAAGCAGCGTCAGCGGATTAGCCACGGCAAGCGATTGACCGGCGATGTAACGTTTCATGTCGCCCCTCGTCGCGTTCCGCGCCGCCGCCGCGCCCCCGCTGACTATCTTGCCGTATTGGATGGCGATCCAGCGCGTGAGCGTTGCGCTGCCCTGCTGCATGAGGTGATCACAACCCGTCTACCCAAGCTTCGTGAGATCAGTCAGTTTCAGGAGGACTCGCTACGCGAGATTTTGCAGGCGGTCGAATTGAGCTCGGCACACCGCACGGAGCGCGGCGTGGTCGTTACCGCCAGTACTGGGGCCGGCAAGACCTACGCATTCTTCCTGCCGGTGCTGGCCAAGATTATCCTGGAGCGCTGCCTGCGCGGTTGGGTCGGTGTGAAGGCGATCTGTATTTACCCGCGCGTCGCCCTCTCGGAAAACCAACTGAGTGACTTTGTTGAGGCCGCTTTCCATGTCAATCAAGTGCTGGCGACCCACGATCTACCACCGATCACAATCGGCATCGAGAGTGGCGCAGCGGTTTATCGCCGCAGTGACTTCCAGCACACCGATACGAAAAGCCGAGAGCAACTCGCCGGACGCGGCTGGCGCTATGATGAGCGCTTCGGCGGCTACTTGGCACCCTTTGCCTACTGTGTTGGCACACCAGAGCATATCTGCGAGCAAACTCCGCAGCCGCTCGGTGTACGGCCCAGCGACACGCGCACCCTTGTCTGCCCCGCCTGCGATACGCCCTACCCCTTCATCAAGTTCGCCCGCGATGTAATGGCTGAGGCCCCGCCCGACCTGCTGATTGCGACTACTGAGTCGCTCAACAAACGGCTGCTCTCTGCCGAACACCAATACCTCTTCGGCACCGAGCGTTTCTGCGCGCCGTCGGTGGTCATGCTTGATGAAATCCATCTTCAGACATCGACTGCGGGCACACAGGTTGCCTTGCTCCTGCGACGACTGCTGGCGCGTATCAAACTGGGCAAGCAGGAGCGTGGTGATACCGCCAATCTGGCGTTTGTCGGGCTAAGCGCAACTATCGCTAGCCCACGCACGTTTCTCGCCGAACTGAGCGGCATCTCGGCTCAGAATATCCGCGAGGTGCAGCCCCACGAGGATGAGATGGAGGTGATCGGTGCCGAGCGCTACATCTTCGTGCGCGCCGAGGATAGCGAGGATACAGCGGTACTCTCGACGCTCATCCAGACTGTGATGTGCGTCCTGCACACGATGCCGCAGCCGCCCACAGGTAGCGCCATCAAGCGCTACCGCGCCTTTGGCTTTGTGCAGTCACTCGATGTAGTCGGTCGCTGGCTCTACCAGATGCAGGACGCTGAGAAGGCCCAGTCATATTTCATTCAGGATCGCGAGCGACTTCGTACTGAGCGAACGCCGGTAGCACAATGGTCGATCCGTCCGATCCCGCTCTATGTCTACCGCTTCCCGCCCTTCAATCGTCAACTCTTTCCCAATCTGTTCGGGCCGGAGTATGCCCACACCTGCGGCTGTGATCACGGGTTGCCAGATCGCACGTGTCGCTACTTTATGGCTGGTGAATGCTGGTGGGCGCTTAGCCAAAAGGATAAGGCGCGCCGTGAGCCGCTCAACATCCGGCGTAAGTCTGGCGCTGACCGGGATAAGCCCATCGAGCCTGAGGACGATCTGATCATCACGACCAGCGCCCTGGAGGTCGGCTACGACGATGAGGCGCTGATGTGTGTCATCCAGTACACCGCGCCGAGCAACGTGGCCAGTTTTGTGCAGCGCAAGGGCCGTGGTGGGCGTAAGGTCGGCACGCGGCCCATCGTCGTTACGGTGCTCAGCCCCTACAAATCCACTGATCTGTTCCTCTTTCGCAATCAGCACCTGCTCACCGCGCCGACCTTCCGCAAACTGCCGCTCAACGCACAGAACCGCTACCTCCAGCGCATCCACGGTTTCTACGCGCTCTTTGACTGGCTGGCCTACCGCGCCCACGCCGCCGGTCGCACGCTCAGCCTCGACTACTTGAGAGTAACAGATCTGGCCTATCTGATGGAGCAAACCGCCGACGCCGAGGTGCTATTGGCCTTCAAGGACTATCTGCGGCGAGCCTTCGCGATGGACACCGAGGCGCTCGCCCGCGTGCTGACGGAGGAGTCGCAGGGGTTGCTGCTTGCGATCCTCGACGAGGGACTGGTGCAGCAGGCTCACCCGCTGCTGGCCGCAGTCGGCGCAAAGCCGATCAAAACCCGCGATCTCCTGCGTAAGCACCTGCCCGAGAACCTCTTTTCGGACATTAACTTGCCGGAGGTGCGGGTTGATTACCGGCCCCAGGATCGCCGTGCCGATAAGCGGCCCAGCGTCGAAAGCATCAGCCTGGCCTTGAGCGAGACTATCCCTGGCAACGTGACATTCCGTGGCGGCCAGGGCGCAGCATGGGTACCGCCCATCGCCATTGACGGCGGCCAGTTGGTCGCGCTAGAGCAACACTATATCTGCGAAGAGTTGCATGACCGCGCCAAGACGGTGAATTTGCCAGGGCGTGCGCTGCGCTTGCTCGGCATCAAAGCCACGCAGATCCGCGAACTGACCGTGCTGCGACCGCAGACGATCACGCCCGCACAGTTCAGCGCAGACCACGAGCGAATCTATTGGTACGCCGACCCGGTCAGCGGCGCGTTGCGTGAGCATCACGGGCGACCTGATGAACTTCAGGATGTGAAGCGCCTAGCCCACTCCAGTTCGGCCTTCCCGCTGAGTGCAGTCGTCTTGCGGGCCGAGCGTGAGCGTGCGCCGCGTGACTATAGCTTGGGCGGGACACATCCCGCCATGAGCGCCGACCCCATCAGCCACGCGCTGGTCGAGAAGATTGTGCTGCACAGTGACGAGCCAGCGAACATGAACTTGCTTCAGGTGCAGCGGCTTATCCTGGGAAGCCAGTACACGCTCAAGTCGCGTGAGCTAGGCTTCGAGGAGATCGGCGGGGTGTTGGGGTTCTGCCGCAGCACGGCAAGCCAGGGCCATGTCGCTCTCGGCTTTGCAATGCTCACCGAAGGGCTGGTGCTCGATGTGCGCCCGAACGTGCTGGATGGCTTTACGCTTTCGGCAAACCTGCAGCGGCGGCTGCGTACCAGTGCGATCACCCACCGCTTTATCACTGCCCTGACGGTGGACTATGGCGTGCCCTATTTTGCCGCCGTGAACCTCGCCCATGTGCTGCTCACCGTGGCCGACCTGCGGCTCCAGGGTAATGGCGAACGACTTGCCGAGGTGCGCGGCTGGCTCAGTGCCAACACCCCCGCTGTTGCGGTGGAGGTAGAAGCCACCGCCCGCTCCGTGCATGGCCTCTCGCCAAAGAATACGGAGGCCGTCACAGAACTGCTCAGGGACGATTACCTGCGCTGCTTCCTGGAGATCTACGAGGGCGCTGAACCTGGCGGGGCGATCTTCCAGCAATACCTGCGCGACACCTTTCAGTACAGTCTGACCATCGCGCTGCGCCAGGTTGCCCAGGAGATCGCTGGAGTTGAGGCGCTGAACTATGTTGCCGCCTGGACTGAGCTGTATGCCGACTACGCGAGTCCTGCTGACAGCATCTGGCTCTACGAGATCGGCGTGGGCGGCATCGGCGTGATGCGGGCGACTGTGGTGCCAGCAGATACCAAGGCGCTGCTGCGCGTCTTCGTGTATAGATAAGACACTTGTGCTAACTTCCGGGCTATACTATAATGTAGCGTATGAAACGTAAAAGAACTCGTAGATCCAGTGGATCTTCCCTGAAAGCCCCGCTCAATTGAGCGGGGCTTTCAATTTGTTCTCTAATTCAGAACTACGAAGCAGGAGGTATTTTATGGCTATCGTGTATCAGGATGGCGAGCCGGGGAAAATTTGCACGTACTGTAACACATGGAAACCGCTTGATCTCTTTTACAAGAGCAAAGCAAGCAAAGATGGCTATCGACCGGATTGCAAACCCTGTATTTTCTACCGACGCAAGCAGCGTTACAATGAGAGACGTGACGAAATCTTACAAAAAGCACAAGTATACTATCAGCGCAATCGTGAGAAAATTATTGCCCGGGTAGGTGAATATCAACGAATACGTGCTGACCGATATCGCAAGTACCAGCTTAGTTACTATTACAAGAATAGCGAAAAGATTGGTAAGGCCCGAAAAAGGCGTCGATATTCTAAGTTGGAAATCTTTCAAAGAAAGGCACGTGAGCGATATCGTAGCAATGCGGATTATCGTGAGCATCTACGAGTTTATCAACGTAGGTGGCGAAAGGAAAATCCCGACAGAGTCAAGGCAATTTGGCATCGCCGGAGAGCAAAGAAGCGCTCCGCAGGAGATTCGTTTACTCCCGAGCAGTGGGCGCTGTTAAAGGAACATTATAACTACACCTGCCTATGCTGCGGCAGACGTGAGCCTGAGATCAAGCTTACGGCTGACCATGTGATACCTTTGGGAGAGCCAGGAACTGGCCGTATTTCGAATATTCAGCCTCTGTGCCTCTCGTGCAACAGTGCAAAAGGAGCCAAGACGATTGATTATCGTCCACAATGGGATGGCGAGACTAACTAGAGCGATTATACTATCGACAGGTTTTACCTCTTCATATACAGGTAAAGATCGAGATATGGGAAAGCTCGCAACATACTTGCAGATCGAATTCAAGCGGCTATGCCCAGCAGACTGGACGTGTGAAACGGAGCAGCGACTCTTAGCTGCTACCTTTGACGACCAGATGGGGTACTCTTCGCGGGTTGATGTGCTTCTCCAGCGTACTGATAAGCAACGGCGACTCTGGATCGAGTTCGAGGTGAGCCGCGCCGATCCGGTCGCCAATCACGCCAAGTTCTCAGTTGCACATCTCTTTCAGCCGCAACTGTCCAGCGATACCTTTGTGTCGATGATTAGTCCTCGCGTTGAGTATGGCCGTGCGAACCTTGCTGCCAACATGATTACGTTGATGCGCAGTATTGGCATGGATGCGTTTCAGATACCGTTGACGCCATACCTAACGGCTATCCAGATCAATCAACTCAATACCCTGGCCGTTGATGATCTCGCAGCGCACCCAGAAGTTGAATCGCAACGCGAGATTGACCGCATTCTGGCAGTTGTCGAGCCAGCCTTTACGTCTGATTCTCGCCGCATCCATTTTGCAAG
>CAIRFY010000204.1 GCA_903877945.1 uncultured Oscillochloris sp.
CCCCCCGCTTGCGGGGGGGCTAGGGGGGGTGATTCAAACTACAACTGTAGTACTATCGGCCATCGGCTATCGGCTATCGGCCATCGGCTATCGGCTATCGGCTATCGGCTATCGGCCATCGGCCATCGGCCATCGGCTATCGGCCATCGGCTATCGGCTATCGGCTATGCTGTCTGGCGCGTCTGCGCTGGGGCGCTGGCCGTCGGGCTGCTATTTGCAGCGTACCTGTGGGTGAGCACGCCGCTGCCTGACCCGGCGCAGATCCGGGCGCGGGCGAGCCTGGGGAACACGCGCATCCTCGACCGCAGCGGCAGGCTGCTTTACGCCCTGCCTGACCCGCTCAGCGGGCGGCAGCGCCCGGTGCCCCTCTCCGAGATTCCCTTGGCCCTCCAGCAGGCCACGGTCGCGGTGGAGGATGCCAGTTTTTATGAGAACCCCGGCGTGGACCTGCGCGGGATCATGCGGGCGGCCTGGACAAACCTGCGCAGCGGCCAGGTTGTGGCTGGCGGCTCGACGATCTCGCAGCAGTTGGCACGCACGATCCTGCTTGATCCGCAGGAGGCCCAGGAGCGCAGTCTGTGGCGTAAGCTGCGCGAGGTGGTGCTGGCCCTGAAGTTGAACGCGAGCTTTCCCAAGGCCGACATCCTGGACATGTATCTGAACCACGTCTACTACGGCGGGCTGAGCTACGGGGTGGATGCGGCGGCCCAGGCGTACTTCGGCAAGCCGGTGCGCGACCTTGACCTGGCTGAGGCGGCGCTGCTGGCCGGGTTGCCGCAGGCCCCTGGTCGCTACGACCCGCTGGCGCAGCCCGATCTGGCTCTGGCCCGTCAGTCCCAGGTACTCGCCGCAATGGTGCGGGCCGGGTTGATCGGCGCGGACGCGGCGGCCCAGGCCCAGGCGGAGCCGCTTCAGTTTGCTGGCGCGGCCCCGGAGATGCGCGCCCCGCACGTTGTCGGCTATGTCCTCGACACGCTCACCGCCGCCCTCGGCCCTGAGACGGTGCTGCGTGGCGGGCTGACGATCACCACGACCCTGGACGCCGACCTCCAGGACGCGGCCCAGGAGATCCTGCGCCGCCAGATCGCGCAGTTGGATAGCCCGCAGGACGGCGGCCAATCGCACCATGTACGCGGCGGCGCGGTGGTGGTGCTTGACCCGAGCGACGGGGCGATCCTGGCGATGGTGGGCAGTCCCGACTTCGCCAACCGGGCGGCGGCGGGGCAGGTGAACGCGGCCTTGGCCCTGCGCCAGCCCGGCTCGGCGATCAAGCCGCTGACCTACGCCGCCGCCCTGGAGCGCGGCTTGACCCCGGCGACCATGATCTTGGATGTGCCGACATCGTTTCCCACCCGCGAGGGTCGGCCCTACGCGCCGGAGAACTACGACGCCACCTATCACGGCCCCCTGAGCATGCGCGAGGCTCTAGCGACATCCTCGAATGTGGCGGCGGTACGCACGCTGAACGTGGTGGGCGTGCCGGCCCTGCTGGAGATGGCGGCGCGGCTGGGAGTGGCCTCGCTGGGGCAGGACTCGGCGCGCTACGGGCTCTCGCTGGGCCTGGGCAGCGGCGATCTGCGCCCGCTTGAGCTGACGGCAGCCTACGCGGCCTTCGCCAATGGCGGCAACCGGGTGACGCCCTACGCGATTATGGCGATCTCCGGCGCGCAGACGCCGACCCACGCCGCACCTACGGCGGCCCTCTCGCCCCAGGTGGCCTACCTGATCAGCGATATGCTCTCGGACAGGTACGCCCGCATGCGGGCGTTTGGTGCCGAGAGTCCGCTGGACATCGGGCGACCGGCGGCGGCGAAGACCGGGACGACGACGGATTGGCGCGATAACTGGACGGTGGGCTACACGCCGGATCGGGCGGTGGGCGTGTGGGTGGGCAACGCCGACGGTCAGCCGATGCAGGACGTGACCGGGATCAGCGGGGCGGGGCCGGTGTGGCACGCGGTCATGCTGGCTGCGCACCGGGGCCTGCCCGTGCGCGACTTCCCGCGCCCGGCGGGGATTGTCGAGCAGAGCGTGTGCGCCGACAGCGGCATGCTGCCGGGGCCGACATGTCCTGCTACCCGGCTGGAGCGCTTTGTCGCCGGGAGCGCGCCGCGCCAGACCGACACCTCCCACGTTGCGCTCCAGGTTGACCGGGTGTTAGGCTGCCGCGCCCCGGCGGGCTACCCGGTCGAGCGGGTGACGACGCGGATCTTTCGGATGCTGCCGCCTGATGCCGAAGCGTGGGGTGCGCAGAATGGCATCCACGCGCCGCCGCGTCAGATGTGCCGATTGGCCGCAGGCAGCGCGCCGCCACAGATCCAGGCCAGCGCCCCACCGTGGGCCACGTCTGGCCCGGCCTTGATCGCCCCCGCTGATGGCGCGACCTACCGGATCAGCGCGGGGGTGCCGCTTGCACGCCAGCAGCTCGCGCTCCAGGCCATTACGGGGGGAACAAACGCCCCCCTCTCCGTCGTCATTGATGGAGAGCCGGTGGCGCATCTGAACGGGCCGATTTATCGCGCCTTCTGGCAGTTGACGCCGGGCGAGCATCGGGCCTGGGTCGAGGCGGGCAGCGCCCGCAGCGCCGAGGTACGTTTTACGGTGATCGAATGAATGATCATATATGTGGCTGACATTGCCAGCTTCGCTGGCAATGTCAG
>CAIRFY010000205.1 GCA_903877945.1 uncultured Oscillochloris sp.
CCGGTTTATGCCGCAGGCCCGCCGGTTTATGCCGCAGGCCCGCCGGTTTATGCCGCAGGCCCGCCGGTTTATGCCGCAGGCCCGCCGGTTTATGCCGCAGGCCCGCCGGTTTATGCCGCATTACGCTGGCGATGCTTCGCGGCCCCGCCCAACAAAAAGACAGACTGAGGGAATGATTTCGCCATCCCCTCAGTCTGTCGTGTCCTAGCCGCAATACCGTTCAAACAAGCCGATTTATGCCGACCTTGCCCCCTCACCCCCTGCCCTTCTCCCTCACGGGGAGAGGGGAAATTCCGCAACAGGACGCATCCGACTCCCCCTCTCCGGCTCAGGGAGAGGGGGCTGGGGGGTGAGGGCTGAGCGGCGGCAGATTCCTTATGTGAAAGGTGTTGTGTTCTAACCTGTGGTTACGTTATCCGCGAGCGCGGGCGAGGGCGGTGGTCAGCGCTCGCTTCGTGTAGACCTTCACCATCGCCCGGCGGTAATCCTCGCTGGCGTGGATGTCGCCAAGAACATCCATCGTGGTGCCGGACTCCTCGGTCGCCTTGGCCACCGCCTCGTCCGAGCCGTCGCTGTTAAGCAGAGCCTGCTCGGTCTCAGCCTGGCGGGTGGGCACGGGGCCAGCGCCGGTGATCGCCACGCGGCAAGCACTGACCTTACCGCCGCTCAGTTTCACGTAAGCGGCCGCGCCGACAATGGCGTAGCGGCTGGCCGGGTGGGGGAACTTCGCGTAGGCCGCGCCCTCGCCCGCGCCGAGCTTGTTGCAGATCACTGCGGTGATCAACTCGTTCGGCTCCAGGGCCGTGCTGAGCATATCGGTGAAAAAGTCACTGGCGGCGATGGTGCGCTCGCCACCTGGCCCGTGGGTACGGATCTGCGCATCGAGGGCCAGGACAACGGCAGTTGCGTCAGCAGACGGATCGGCGTGGGCTAGGGCACCACCGAGGGTGCCACGGTTGCGCACCTGGATGTCGCCAATCTGAGCGACCGCCTCGGGCAGCACACCACAGACGCCTTTCAGCCCATCGTGGTATTCAATCGTGTGCCAGGTGGTCAACGCGCCAATGTTGATACTGCCGTTGATCACCACGCCGCGTAGCTCAGCGATCTTGGTGATGTCGATGAGCACGCTGGGTGCGGCCAGGCGCAACTTCATCGCCGGAATCAGCGAATGGCCGCCGGCCAGGATCTTCGCTTCGTCGCCGTACTGTTCCAGCAGGCTAATTGCCTCGGCAACGCTGGTCGGGGCGAAGTACGCAAATGCGCTCGGGATCATATGCTTTCCTTGATACCCCATCCCCTGCCCCTGCCCCCCTGCGAGGGGAGGGGGAAAGGTTTCTCCAGGGAGGGCGCAGCCCTCCCTGGCCCTCCCCAGGGGGGGAAGCAGGAGGGTTGCGCCCTCCTGCTTCCCCCCCTCTCCCCTTGAGGGAGAGGGGGTAGGGGGGTGAGGGCGTTACTTCTGATGAATGGCCTTCCAGACCCGCTCGGGAGACGCCGGCATCTGCATGTGCTTGACGCCGAAGGGCGCGAGAGCGTCGATGACGGCGTTCATCACGCACTGCGCCGAGGCGATGGTACCGGCCTCGCCCGCACCCTTCACACCCAGCGGGTTCACCGGGCTCGGCGTGACGGTGTGGTCAGTCTCGATGTGCGGGGACATCTCGGCGGTCGGGATGGCGTAGTCCATCAGGGTGCCGCTGAGCAACTGGCCGTCCTCATCGTAGACCGCACGCTCGTAGAGAGCCTGCGCGACACCCTGCACAATACCGCCGTGGATCTGGCCCTGGACAATCAGCGGGTTGATCTGATTGCCGCAGTCGTCCACCGCGATGTAGCGCTTCAGGTCGATCCGGCCAGTCTCGGTGTCTACCTCAACAATCGAGATATGCGTACCGAAGGGGAACGTGCAGTTTGGCGGATCGTAGTAACTCGTCTCATCAAGGAAGGGCTCCATCCCGGCGGGCAGGCTGTAGGCCAAGCTCGCCTGGAGCGCGATCTCACCCAGGGTTTTCGCCTTGTCGGGCGAACCCTTGACGTATGCTTTGCCATCCTCAAAGACAATATCGGCCTCGTTGGCCTCTAGCATATGCGCGGCCAGCTTCTTGGCCTTCTCTTTGATCTTGTCCAGGCTCTTCTTGATCGCGGTGCCGCCCACGGTGAGCGAGCGCGACCCGTAGGTGCCGTAGCCGAAGGGCGTCCCCTGAGTGTCGCCCCACTGGATCTCGACATCGTCGTAGGGAACACCAAGCTCATCAGAAACCACCTGGGCAAAGGTGGTCTCCAGACCCTGGCCGTGCGGCAGAGAGCCGGTGGTGACGGCAACTTTACCCGTGAGGTGGACGCGCACATTGGCGCTCTCAAACAAACCCGCGCCCCAGCCCTCGCCAGCCAGTCCAACCCAGGCGCTCGGCGCGACGCCGCAGACCTCAACGTATGAACTGATCCCGAGGCCGAGGTACCTGCCGTTCTGACGGGCCTCCGCCTGGGCCTTGCGAAAGTCGGCGTAACCGGCGATAGCGAGAGCCTTATCCAGGGCCGGCTCGTAGTTCCCGCTGTCGTAGGGCAGCATGCCCAGGCCATTGTCGTAGGGGAAATCCTCGGGCTGGATAAAGTTCTTGCGCCGCACGTCAGCCGGATCGAGGCCAATCTCGGCGGCGTAGCGGTCGATCATACGCTCGATCAGATAGCTGGCCTCGGGGCGACCCGCGCCACGGTAGGCGTCCACCATCGCCGTGTTGGTGTAGACACCAGTGACGTGGCAGTAGGCCGCCGGGATCTTATACACGCCGCTGAGGATGCGCCCGTAGAGCGTAGTCGGGATACCGGGGGCAATCGTGCTCAGGTAGCCGCCCAGATTAGCGTAGGTCTTCACGCGCAGGCCCGTGATCGTACCGTCCTTCGTCCCGGCAAGCTCCGCGTCGGTGATATGATCGCGGCCGTGGGTGGACGCCTTATAGTTCTCGGAGCGATCCTCGACAAACTTCACCGGGCGACCGAGCTTACGTGCGGCCCACATCGTGAAGGCCATGTCGTTATAGCAGAAGATCTTCTGACCAAAGCCGCCGCCGATATTGGGCGAGATGCAGCGCAGCTTGGTCTCGGGGATACCGAAGACAAACGCCGTGAGCAGGAGGCGCATCACGTGGGGAGCCTGCGACGTCATCCAGACCGTAAACTCGCCGGTGGCCTCGTCGTAGCGCGTGATCGAGCCACGGGTTTCCATCGGGGTGGGAATAAGGCGCTGATTGATGATCGGCTCAGCAATCGTCACCTCGGCGCTGGCGAATGCCGCATCGGTCTTAGCCTTATCGCCGCAATCCCACTCCATCACAATATTATTCGGGGCGTTCTCGTGCAACTGGGGCGCACCGGGCTCGGTGGCTTTCTTCGCATCGACCACCACCGGCAACGCAGCGTACTCAACCTCAACCAGATCGGCGGCATCGCGAGCGATGTAGCGATCCTCAGCGAGCACCATCGCCACCGCCTCGCCCACATGGCGCACGGTGCCAACCGCCAGGGCACGCGGGGTATTGAGATTATTCTTCACCCGACCAGCAGCCCAGGCGCAGGGCAGCGGGTTAATGTCCAGCATATCGTTGCCGATAAACACCGCCACCACACCGGGCACAGCCAGAGCGGCACTCGCATCGATGCTCGTGATCGTGGCGTGGGCGTAGGGGCTACGCACCAGGGCCACGTGCAGCATCCCGGCGAGCTTGATGTCATCGATATAACTGCCCTTGCCAGTAATTAGCTTAGGATCCTCGCGGCGCTTGATCGAACGCCCGACGATTCGCTCCTTGATCTCTGTCGTCATCTTTGACTCCGTTTGTCGTGTGATGTCACATTGCAGATAGCAGGTTGTGCGCTGGGCAAAATCTGCAATCTACAATATTGTTCTAGTCGGCGGTGGTGACACTCATTTTATCGGCCGCGTAACGCACGGCCTTGACGATATTCTCGTAGCCGGTACAGCGACAGAGGTTGCCCTCAAGGCCGTGGCGAATTTCGGCATCGCTCGGGTTGGGGTTATGCTTCAGCAGATCGGCGGCGGCCATAATCATGCCCGGCGTGCAGTAGCCACACTGGAGGCCGTGCTTCTCCCAGAAGCCCTCCTGGAGCGGGTGCAGGGTGGCCCCATTGGCCAGACCCTCAATGGTCGTAACCGTCGCGCCGTCGGCTTGAACCGCGAGTGTCGTGCAAGACTTCACACTGACCCCGTTGAGATGGACGACACACGCCCCGCACTGGCTCGTATCGCAGCCAATGTGGGTGCCGGTCAGGTTCAATTGCTCGCGCAGGAAATGCACGAGCAGCATGCGAGGCTCAACGTCGCGGGTGTACTGTTTGCCGTTCACGGTGACTGAGATCGTCGTCACGATTTCCAACCTCCTTGCTGCAGAAAGGGGCGAGTTACTTCTGGCGTCCGAGAATATATCCAATCAGGAAGGCAACGACCACCCAGGGCAGCCAGGGCGGTTGCTGCTTGAAGAAGTCCTCGATTGCGCCACGGGCGACAGCGGCCTCGCTGAGTTGCTCGTGGGCGGGGACAACGATCTTGCGGCGCTCGAAGCTAGGGACTGGGGGCGGCTCAGGTTCAGCCACGGCGACAGACACAGGAACAACAACCGCGCGGGATGCCGGGGGTGGCTCAGAGTCAGCCACAGCGACAGACACTGGAGCGATAACCGCAGCGAGGGGGGACTCAACCGGCGCGGGGGCAGCGACGCCACCCAGCGCAATGGGGGCAAGACCGCCACTACGGCGAGTCTCGATCAAGGCAGCCAGCGCCTTGAGACTCTGGTTGATCAGCGTCTTCGCTGCGCCATCGATCAGACGTTGGCCCACGCTGGCGATGGTGCCACCGATATGAGCCTCACCACCATAATCGAGGATCGCGCCATTCCCATCTTCGCGCAGCTTGATCACACCAGTGCCATTCAGAAAGCCATTGCTGCCTTTACCGTCAACGTGGATCTCATACGACACAGGGGCGACAATAGCACCGATCTTCACACGTCCGTGGTAGACGCCGCGCACTGCCTGAAGGCCAACCTTCAAGGTTGTCTCATACTCATTCTCACCGACCTGATCAAGGTGCTGACAGCCTGGGATAGCCCGCGCCAACACCTCAGGGTCGTTAATTGCCGACCAGACCTCCTCGCGGGTGGCATCGAAGGTGTAGTTTCCAGCGATCCTCACACATGCTCCTTGTCGTCAGTGTCGCACACGGCGTGCGCCCGGCCCGCGAACGGGCGAACTCGTGTCCACGAAGCCGTGTAGGCAGCTTTCATAGACGAGAGCCGAGGGCTTCAATCCGATGGGCGACGTGACACAGCGTTACGTACGTGCTATTGCCATTGGGGGTGGAAACAGGGTACCGAAAGGGAGCATGCGATAGCTGTGGCGAACCATGCCACAGGGTCAGCAATCGCAGGCACCATCGTCGGCAACCTGACGCATCAGGCGCACCACGCGAGGTGGCGGCACAGCGGCGATCAAACTCATACACTGACGAATATGATATTAATGCTTTTGGCTACAGTCATCGTACCCGAAGCACATCCCCTTGTCAAGAAAGATACAATAGCGCCGGTGCGATCATCGCGACAAATCAGGGAGGGATAATGTCAGAAGGCAAGTCCCCGGTGGCTCCCATCAGGCGTGGCGGACGATCCACGATCCTACGCTCGCCGATGCTGCTGCTCGGCCTGCTGGCTGCGCAGTTCGCCATTGCGCAACTGCTCACCGGCGTACAGTTCGGTGACGCGCCGCGCAACATGCACTGGGGTCTGCTCAGCTTTGAGCGACCGGCCTACCTGCTCGGGGAGGCCGACACCTCTGAGCGCATCAAGGGCTTCCCGCCCAACCCAGAGTCCCTCGGGCCAAACGGACTGTGGCGCGGCGGCTACGGCGGCCTTCACCCCTGGTGGGGGCCAGTGGTGCCCCTGATCTTTGCCTCCGTGTGGGGAGTCACGCGCTCGTACACGCTACTCCAGCTCGTGGTGCCCGTAGCCGGCGGGGCCACCGTCATCCTCACCTATATGATCGCCCGCGACCTGCTTGACCAACGGCGCGCCCTGCTGGCGGCGGCCTTTCTGTCATGCTTCCCTCTCTTCCGCGAGTACAGCTCCGTCTCTTACACCGAGACCATCTCGGCGCTCTGGATCACGGCGGCGCTCCTCTGCTATCTTCGCGGGCGCACGGCCTTCACAATCTTCTTCGGCACCCTGGCATGCCTGAGCAAGATGGATATGCTGGCAATGTACAGCGGCATCATTGTCACCTGCGCCCTCTGGGATGTGCTGCGCCACGAGGGACGCCGCCCGCTCGCCCAGCATATCGCCGTCCTCGTCTTCCCCCTGCTCATCGCCGCGCCCTGGATCTGGTATCACACTCTCGCCGCCGGACATAGCGCAGCGACCCAGGGCATCTCCGCTGATCTCTTTCGCTTCCTGCTGCCGCAGATGATCGAACTGACCTTCTACGCGCCCTGGCACATCGCCCTACTCACCCTGGTCGGCATTGGGGTGGCGGTGGTTGCCGGGATACGCGGGCGCGCCATGCCCGCCATGCCCACAATGCTGCTCGGCGCATGGATCGGCCTCGGCATCCTCATTACCCTCGTCTACGCCGCGACCCCACGGGCAGGCAACAGCCCACGTGTAATCATCCCCGCCCTGCCGGCCCTGGCCGTACTCTTCGCCGCCGGGTTGTTCCGCCTCCCGCCACGGGTGCGCCACGTACTCAGCGTCTACTTAATTGCCCTGTTCACAGTTGTGAACATCATCGTGATTGGCTACGAGAGCGTCCGCTTCGGGGTACCGATCCGCGCCGCCGAGCCAGCCTTCGCCGCCCTACGCGAAACTGAGCGCGGCTTTGTCCTCACCCCACTCTACTGGGAGACACTTCTCTACACGCGCCAGCCAGCCACATGGTTCGAGGGCGACCCCGACTTTGAACACAATATCATGCACAATATGACGAACTTCAAAGTTTATATCGAATCAAATCCCATTCGCTACGTCCTCATCCCGCGCACAGGCGACATCACTTCGCCCGAGGTACGGGCCTACCTCGCCCGCCACGCCCGCGCCATCGACTCGGGGGAGATGACGCTGTACGTGATCACCAAACCGTAGGAGGCGGCTCGTGAGCCGCCCCCTACGGTATAATTTCGCCTATGGACATCCCACATTTCGCCGACTTACTCGCTGGCCGAGTTGGCACCATCACCATCGAACCTGACGGCGCGCAGCAGATCGACGGCCCGCCCGCCGGGGCGATCCTCTCGGGCGCGTTCAACCCGCTGCACGCGGGGCACATGGGCATGGCTGCCGCCGCCGCCGCCCTCTGCAACACGCCGGTAGCCTTTGATCTGGCCGTGCGCAACGCCGATAAGGGTGCCCTCACCGCTGCGGAGGCCGCCCGCCGAGCCGCGCAGTTCGCAGGTAAGGCACCCCTTGTCCTCTCGGCGGCACCCCTCTTCGCTCAGAAGGCCACCCTCTACCCCGGACGTATCTTCGTGATCGGCTACGACACCGCCGTGCGCCTGCTCGACCCGCGCTACTACGGCGGGGAACCTGCCCTGCGTGCGGCCCTCGACCATCTGCGCGTCGCCAACTGCCGTTTCCTGGTGGCCGGGCGTCTCACCTGCGGTCGTTTCCAGACCCTCGCCGACCTGACGATCCCCGTCGGCTACACCGACATCGCCGACCCCATCCCCGAAGGGCTATTCCGCGCCGACATCTCCTCGACAGAACTGAGACGTGGAGCATAGCAAAAGGTGTGGGCGGCAAAGCCACCCACACCTTTCACATCACGATGAGTGTTAGCGACTCTGCCTAGAGAACGTAGCCCTTCTTCCGGGCCACGTCCTCTTTATGCTTACGAAAGAGAATATCGCGCTCGGTGCCCTTAATATCGCGGCTATACGAGGCCAGGATTTGCTCGACCTCAGCGTCGATCTCGTCCTCACGCCGCAGATCCTCCACGATAAAGGCGTAGATGTACTTGACCCTAGAGGCTCGACCCTCGCCGCGTTTAGAGCCGGTGCGCTCCTTATAGGCCAGCAGGCCGCGACTCTCTAGTTCGTCGTGCAGCCGCTCGGCGATCCGCCGCACCTTATCTTCACTTAGCCGCATCGCATCCTCCCACTGAGGGACAACCGCCCTTGTACCAAGTATACCACGGCGCGCCCGCTAGAGCTGGCTCAGCCGCTGACTTAGCCAGTTCAGCCGCTCGGCATTCACCCGGTAGCAGACTGCCGCGCCCTCGCAGTAGGTTTCGAGGAGGCCAACCTCGCGCAGTACCCGCAGGTGCTGCGAGATCGTACTCTGGGCATGGGGGCCGTCGTCGGGCATGTGCAGGAGAATTTCGTTACCGATGCAGTCGGGATGCCGGTGGACGTAGCGCAGGATCTGGACGCGGACGGGGTTGCCCAGTGCCTTGCAGACCATCGCCACATATTGGTTATCGGGGTCGGAGTTGGAGTTGGAGTGTGCCGTCAACATCGTCGGCCTCTTTCACGATACTTTTGCCTACTGTACGACGTTGAGGGGTCAGATGTCAAGCCTAGGCATGTTTCAAAATGGGCACATTCAGCTTGACCGTCTTGCGACGAAACGAGGAGGCGAGGAGGCGAGGAGGCGAGGAGGCGAGGAGGCGAGGACGCGAGGACGCGAGGACGCGAGGACGCGAGGTGGCGAGGAGGCGAGGTGGCGAGGACGCGAGGACGCGAGGACGCGAGGACGCGAGGAGGCGAGGACGCGAGGACGCGAGGACGCGAGGACGCGAGGACGCGAGGAGGCGAGGACGCGAGGAGGCGAGGACGCGAGGACGCGAGGACGCGAGGACGCGAGGTGGCGAGGAGGCGAGGTGGCGAGGACGCGAGGACGCGAGGACGCGAGGACGCGAGGAGGCGAGGACGC
>CAIRFY010000206.1 GCA_903877945.1 uncultured Oscillochloris sp.
GCGAAGATATTTACAACTGTAGTACTACTGGCCCTCTCAACGCAGCCAATGCCAACCAATAGGCTGTAACCTGAGGCACCCCGCGTGCATCATACAGAGCGTATGGCTCATGATTCACAAAAAAGGAGCTTCGCATGAAGCGTATTGTTATTATCGGTGGCGTGGCTGCCGGGATGTCGACGGCCGCCCGGCTGCGGCGGCTCGATGAGCACGCCCAGATTGTCGTCCTTGAGCGTGACCTCTACGTCTCCTACGCAAACTGCGGTCTGCCGTACCATATTGGCGGGGCCATCCCTAAGCGTGAGGCGCTGCTGGTTTCAACCCCAGAGCACCTGCGCGAGACGCTGAACCTGGATGTGCGTATCGAGCAGGAGGTGGCGGGCGTGGATCGCGAGGCCCGTACAGTGCAGGTGGTGGATCTGACCAGCGGGACGTGTTACGACGAGCCTTACGATGTGCTGGTACTCGCCCAGGGCACCGCGCCCCTGCGCCCGCCTGTCCCCGGCATCGACCATCCGCGTGTGCGGACTCTGCGTAGCATCCCCGATATGGACGCGATCATCGCCCTGCTCGACAACGGTGCCCAGACCGCCATCGTGATCGGCGGCAGTTACATCGGGGTTGAGGTCGCCGAGGCTCTGCGCGCCCGCAAGGTCACGGTTGATCTGGTCGAGCTACAGAATCAGGTCATGCCGCTGCTCGATCACGAACTGGCCACCGAACTGCGCGACCATATGGTGCGCCACGGCGTCACCATGCACCTGGGCACGGCGGCGACAGCCTTCCACGATGTGGACGGTCGGGTGGCGGTTGACCTCCAGAGTGGCGAAACCCTCACCGCCGACCTGGTGGTGCTGGCAATTGGCGTGCGCCCGGTCGCCGCGCTGGCCAAGGAGATTGGGCTAAATCTGGGGCCACGCGGCGGGATCGCGGTCAACGCGCATATGCAGACCTCCGACCCGGCGATCTACGCGGCGGGCGATATGGTCGAGGTGCGCGACACTATCACCGGTGATCCGGCGCTGATCGCGCTGGCTGGGCCAGCCAACCGTCAGGGGCGGATTGTGGCCGACCATATCTGCGGGCGGGACTCGGCCTACACCAGTACGCAGGGCACGGCGATTGTCAAGATCTTCGACATGACCGCCGGGATGACCGGAGCTTCGGAGCGCACGCTGCGCCGGGTGGGGCGACCCTTCGCGAAAGTCTACCTTCACCCCTCGGGCCACGCCAGTTACTACCCCGGCAGTGCGCCGATGCAACTCAAGCTGCTCTTTAGCCCCGAGGACGGGACGGTGCTAGGGGCGCAGATCGTCGGCTACGATGGCGTGGACAAGCGGCTCGACGTGTTGGCGACGGCCATCCGCGCCGGGATGAGCGTCTACGACCTGGAGCATCTGGAGTTGGCCTACGCCCCGCCCTACGCCTCGGCCAAAGACCCGATCAACATGGCGGGCTTTGTGGCGGCCAACCTGCTGCGCGGCGACGTGGTCGCTTGGTATGCTGAGGACTACGCGCAGTTGGCCGCGAACACCACCCTGATCGATGTGCGTAGCCCAGAGGAGTTCGCGACCTGGCATATGCCCAACGCGCAGAACATCCCGCTGCCCGATCTGCGCACGCGGATGGAAGAGATCCAGACATTGGCCGCTCGCGGGCCGATCCGGCTCTACTGCATGGTTGGCTTTCGCAGCTACCTGGCCTACCGCATTCTGCGTCAGCACGGCATCGCCGATGTGGCGACCTTGTCCGGCGGCGCCAAGACCTTCCTGGGCTTCTCGCGCACCAGCTTGGCCGCTGAGCGATTCCGTGTCGTTCACACCGAGGCTGACCTTGTTGCAGAGGCGATGCTGGGCGGCGCGTAAATCCCGAACGCACCAGTGGGCGCTGTTCGTAGTGGGCGCTTCAGCGCCAGGCGGCTGAAGCGCCCACTACGAACGGTAAACCAGAAACCTGACACCTGAAACCTTGCCTAAGGGATGGTTCA
>CAIRFY010000207.1 GCA_903877945.1 uncultured Oscillochloris sp.
AAATGCAAAATGCAAAATTTTGCATTTTGCATTTCGCATTTTGCATTTCCCTGGTGGGCCGCCCGGGATTCGAACCCAGAACCGTTCGGTTATGAGCCGATTGCTCTAACCGTTGAGCTAGCGGCCCGCGCTACGGTGAATTATACCATGCTACGTCTCAGGCGGCACGTTTGACGCGCCATGTCCCACCATGCTACCATTGCCCGCAAGACAAGGTTTCAGGTGCTAGGTTTCAGGTTTACAGTTCGTAGTGGGCGCTTCAGCGCCTGTGCGGCTGAAGCCGCCACTACGAACATCGCAAACTGTAAAGCATCCGCGAACCTTGTCCAAGCGATAGAGATGGCGACGGAGGGCGCGATGCAGCGGAGACTGACCAGCCTGGGCGAAATCCTGTTTGACTTTCTGCCGGTAGAGACGGGCGGCGAGGTGACGGAGTTTGCCATGCGCCCCGGCGGCGGGCCGTATAACGTAGCGGTGGGCATGGCCCGGCTCGGCCAGCCGACCGCCTTTGTGAGCAAGGTGGGCGACGATTTCTTCGGGCGGCGGCTGCGCCGGGCGGTGCGCGCCGAGGGCATTGACGACCGCTTCCTGTCCACGGCCCACGGCCCACCGACGACACTGGCCTTTGTGGCCTGCGAGGATGGCGAGCCAGTCTTCACGTTCTACGGCGACGGCGCAGCCGATACCCTACTGACTCCCGAAGATCTACCGGCGGCGTTCTACGCGGAGACGGCCCTGCTGCACTTTGGCGGGATCAGCCTGCTGCGCGGCAGTACGCCGGCCGCCGCTCTCGCCGCTGCCGAGGGTTTGCGCGGGCGGGCGCTGATCTCGCTTGACCCGAACGTGCGTCCGGCGGTGATCGTCGATGCGCCGACTTACCGGGCCACCCTGGAACGCGCCATCGCCCTGTGCGACCTGCTCAAACTGAGTGCAGCCGACATCGCGTGGCTGGCCCCTGGTACCGACATCCTTGACTATGCCGCAGATCTGCTCGACCACGGCCCGGCTATGATCACGGTAACTCGTGGCGGTGCCGAGGTGCTGGCCCTGCGGCGCGGCCCCGACGGCGTGGAGCAGATGAAGGCAGCCAGCTTTCAGGTACGGGTCTCCGACACGGTGGGCGCGGGTGACTCGTTCAGCGCAGGGTTCCTGACGGCTCTGGCCGAGCGCGGGGCGCTGAGCCGAGCGGCCATCGCGGCCCTGCCCACCGCCGAGATCCAGGCGGCCCTACGCTTCGGCGCGGCGGTGGCCGCGATCACCTGTACGCATGTGGGGGCCGACCCACCGCGCCGCGCTGAGGTGGACGAGTTTCTCGCGGGGCGGTGATGTCGGCCTAAAACCTAGGATACACACCAGGGCTGTTGCAAAGTCACCCTCCGGCCCTCACCCCCAGCCCCTCTCCCTCACGGGGAGAGGGGAGATTCCGCACCAGGATGCGTCCGACTCCCCCTCTCCCGCTCAGGGAGAGGGGGCTGGGGGGGTGAGGGCTGAGCGGCGATCACACGACTTTGCATCAGCCCTAGGATACTCATAGCTACCATTGCCAGCGAAATTAGCAATGGTAGCTGTGTGCTTTATTAGCGTGGGCCAACCAGTTGCTCCAGCCGCTCGGCACCGAGCAGGCCGATCAACACCTCATTCTCGGTGTTGGCATACTCGGGGTGGTACTCCAGGCGGGCGCGCTCGAAGTACTGCACCACCGTGCCCGTACTATCCGTCGATGCCTCACCAATTGGGTAGCCGAAAGTTGCCAGGCCACTCTGGTTGCGCCAGTAATTTCGTAGCCTGGGTGTGATCGTGTGTCCAGTGGGCGCGAAGTACCAGGCCAGATCCAGTGTGCTGGTGGGCGGAGCAACCGGGGGCTGAACCTGGCCAAGCTCAACGCCGAGCCGTCCGAGCAGGATTACGTATGGGGAACCCGCGTTCTCGGGGTGGTACTCAAAGCGCGCCCGCTCGAAGTACTGCACGCTGATGCCGTTGGTTGTGCTAAAGGGTTCCGTGAGGGGCAGACCGTAGATGCGTAGACCGCCGTCACGATCCCAGTTCGTCCGAAAGCGCACGTCGATGTGCGTGATCGGTAGCCGCTGGAGCGGTAAGGTCACGCTGATCGGCAAGGTGTCGGTTGGCACGCTGGTCGCGGGGGTCGTCGGGGCGGATGACACGATCACGGGTACGATCACGATAATCGGTGCCGGTGCCATCTCGTGATGCCCGTCGCTGTCGTTGTAGTTGAGCCGGTACCTCAGATCAAACCGATGCTCATCGTTGCCATGCGCCTGAACCTTGAATTTGATCTTGATCTGGAAGTGTTCTTGGCGGAAGCGGTTGTTCTCACCGATGCCGATGACGATCTGGTTGTGGCCTCGCTCTTTGATGTAGCCAATGCCGGAGAGGAAGCTCAGATCGAGCATATCGAGCTGTGTTTCGTCTAGGTTGAGGGTCAGGAAGACATTTGTGGCCATGCCTCTGCTGCTATTAAGCCTCAGCACCAGGGAGACAATAGCGGTGCCATGATCATTCTCGACTTCATACTCTGGCCGCTCGAACTCGACCCTCGCCGGATCGGCCTTCTTTTTCTCCTGCTCAACCCGCACCTCAACATCGTCGATGCTGTAGCGTCCGCTGGCCCCACCGGCGGCAATTACCAGTGCGCCGATACTGTCGGGGGAGAAATTGCCGGGTATGGCGATTCTGGCAAGCGCGACCGAATCTACCGCCGTAGACAGGTTCAGGGCCATGCGTCCATTCTTGAAATCGAGGCGAACATCGACCTCCACCGGACTTTCGGGCGTGTAAGCCAGGCCCAGACTGACACCTTCGCGGGCCAGGGTGCCGTCGGCTCCGAAGCTTACGATCTCGTAGCGTGCGCCGTCGATAGTGGCGAGGAAGAGGCTTGACCCGGCGACAGTGGCCACCGGTGCGGTCAGCCTGGCACGCACCACCAGATCATAGCGTCGGTTATTGCCGACCTGGGGCAGCGTACTCGGATAGGTGCTGAAGTGCAGGTCGGCTGCGCCAGCCCCACTGACTACAATCGCCTTACCACGAGACTCGGTGGTGGCCGCCACTTCGACCGTGGCCGCGCTCGCCACCACGCTACCGACTGCCACCTCCACGGGTGTGCCAACGGCTAAAACACCGGTGGCCAGGCTGTTGAAGTCCGACGTGAAGACGATCTTGTGAGACCCTGCGTAGGTGTTCTGAACGGGGGCAAGGCCAAATGCCGATACAATGGTCGCAACCATCGCCAGAACCATGAACGGGCGGAGATAGGGGATCGGACGCATGAGTTCCTCCTTGCTTAGTAAGGCACGGTGACGATGTTGTCACACAAGCCTCATGGGTTGACCGGCGGACAAGAGCGGGTATGATACGAAGAGAGCATCACCCATCTGATAGTACCAGCTTTTAACCAAGTTTCCACCCGCGTAGCCATGACTTTTGGGGGATTTTTAGCTACGGCACACCCGCAGGGGCGGCGCATGAGCCGCCCCTACCATAATTAAAACATGAACATACCTGCACTACAGTACATCGAACTTCCGACCGGACGGCTGGCCTACCGGGTGGGCGGGGAAGGCCCGCCGCTGCTGCTAATCCACGGCTGGGGCGGGTCGTCGCGCCACTGGCTCGCGGCATTCGTCACCCTCACCGAGGGCCACACCGTCTACGCCATCGACATGCCGGGGTACGGCGAGTCGCCGCCGGGGGCGAACGGCAGCGGGCTGCGCGGGCTCTCCCTGGCGGTGCTGGCCTTCATTGACACGCTGAATTGTGGGTCAGTCAGCCTGTGCGGCCACTCGCTGGGCGGGGCGGTGGCCCTGATGGTAGCGGCGTCCCGGCCCAACCAGGTGGAGCGCGTGGCCCTGGTCAGCTTCGGCATCGCCCGCTCAGATGAGGAAGAGACGCGCTACCGCGATCTTGGCACGCAGATGGGTACGGCGGCGGCCTTCTGGGCACCCTGGCTGGCGCTGTCGCGGCCCTGGCTGGCGCTGTCGCGGCCGTGGAGACAACTCGCCTGGTCAACCCCGCCCTTGCCAACGCTGCTGGCTGGGCCGATGCTGCACCATCTGCCTGACGCGCCCTTGCTGGCGCTGGGCATCGCCGACCTAGCCGCGATGGATGCTCTGTCCAGCATCGAGGGTGCGGCCAGCACCGGCGACCCGCTGCTGACGCAGGCGATACGACGGACGACGATGCCGACCCTCGTGCTGGGCGGGCGGGAGGATCCGATTTTTCCGCCATCGAGCGCCACAGCCCTGGCCGCAGCCCTGGCCGACTCGCACGTCGTGATCATCAACGAGTGCGGCCACGTGCCGATGGTTGAGCAGCCAGCGGTGTGCTATGCGACTCTCGGGGAATTCTTCGGATGAGACATGGTTCAGAGAGGATACGCCATGATCGCATCACTGCGCGGCACGCTCATCCATATCGGAGTTGATCATCTGGTGGTGGAGACCGGCGGGATCGGCTGGCTCGTCTACGCGCCGCGCACGGTGCTAGGCGCGGCCGGGGCTGAGGGCGAGGCGATCTTCCTGTACACGCAGATGATCGTCCGCGAGGACGCCATGACGCTTTACGGGTTCTCCAGCGTGGCGCAGCGGGCGCTGTTCGAGAGCCTGATCGCGGTGAGCGGGGTTGGCCCGAAGGTGGCCCTGAACCTGCTCTCGTCGGGCCAGCCCGACGAAATCCGCACGGCCCTGGCCCAGGGCGATACGGCCAGGCTCTCGCGGGTGCCCGGCATCGGTAAGAAGACGGCTGAGCGCCTCGTGCTTGAACTGAAGGGCAAAATCGATCTCAAGGGTCTTCCGCCACCCGCGTCTGGCGCGACCCCGGCGGCCACAGCGGTGAACAGCGACCTGGCCGATCTCCTGATGAGCCTGGGCTACAGCGGATCCGAGGCGGCCTCAGCCATCGGCGCGATGCCCGCTGACGCGCCGGAGGATCTGGAGCAGCGGCTGCGCCTGGCTTTGCGCCACCTCGGCAGTGCGTAACACATCCTTGAATCTATGTACCTGCGTGGTATGATGCGGTGTAGGATAGACGAAGCGCACGATGCGCGCCATCGCTTCCGCCGCAGGTGGACGCATTTAAGGAGAACGGCATGGCCGAGCAGACTAATGATGTTGTCGCTACCCCCGTGACCGACTCTCCCCGCTCCGCTGGACGTAGCACAAAGCGCTACGCCCGCCTCCCGCCGCTCTACACGGCAATGATCTGGACATCGTTTCTGATCAATGTCGTTCTGCTCATCATCCTGGGTGTGCTGGCCGGGGCGCTGCTCACCAACCGGGGCCAGGTGATTGGCATTGCCGGTAATACGCAAACCTTCGCGGCCAACAACCTTGCCGAGCTTCAGGATGTGGTCGTGAAGCTTGAGGGATCGACGATCAGGACGACGATCCCCCTGAGCCAGCCGCTCTCGCTGGCGGGCAAGGGTATCTTTGTCCCGGTCGACAAGGTGACGGAGGTAAGGCTGACCAGCCCGGTGCCGCTGGTACTAAGCGGTGCCGATATTGATCTAGGCAACGGCAATCGCCTGCGCGCCGATAACATTAACCTGACTCTCCCCGAGGGTACGCCGCTTCAGATCGCTCTGAAGATGGACATCTCGCTTGATAGCGTGGTGATCCCGGTGCAGCTTGACGTGCCGGTGAGTATCCCTCTGGCAGAGACGGAGCTTGGTCCGCAGTTCCGGCGCCTCGGAGCTATTGTGGATCGACTGGTGAACCCGCTCGCGCCGCTGCTGCCAATGCCCAACACCCCGCCAGACAGCAGCAAATAGGGGTGAAGTATCGCCACCTGATCCACGGGAGCATCCGTACACATTACGCAGTCTGAAGTGGACAACCGCCCGCCTATGCGGGCGGTTCCGGATTCTTGGCGACCTCACCCCCCTCACCCCCTGCCCCTCTCCCTCACGGGGAGAGGGGAGATTCCGCACCAGGATGTGTCCGACTCCCCCTCTCCCGCTCAGGGAGAGGGGGCTGGGGGGTGAGGGCTGAGCGGCGGCAGACCCCTTATTTAAAAAGTATTGAGCGTGAGCCCTGGGCTTTAGTCGTCGGAGTCGTCACTATGCTATAATTGGTGAATAACACTCGTTCAAAATGGATACAGGGGCATGAGCGACCTGATCAGTATTAAAGGAAGCCGTGAAGGGCTTCGCCTCAAGCTTGACGATGCGGTCGATTGGCAGGTACTCACGGAAGCCCTGTCCCAGCAGCTTGCTCAGAAAAGCGGCTTTTTCGTAGGGGCACGTCTGATGCTGGAGATCGGTGATCGGACGCTCAGTGACGTGCAGATGGTGGCCTTGCTTGAGTTGATGCAGCAGCACGGGGTGCAGGTCGAGTCGGTTGGTGCCACAGCACGCGAGAGCCGGGACGCAGCACGGGCGTCGGGTCTGACGGCGCGGCCACTGCCGCGCTATGCCGAGACAGCCGCGCCGGCAGTGGCCAGTGAACACGATGGGATGCTGGTGACACGCACGGTGCGCTCGGGCCAGGTACTCCGCCACCACGGCAATATTACGCTGATCGGCGATGTGAATCCGGGTGCCGAGCTGATTGCCGGGGGGAGCGTGGTGGTCTGGGGGCGGCTGCGGGGACTGGTTCACGCCGGTGCTCTGGGCAACGCCGAGGCGGTGGTGTGTGCGCTGGAGTTGAGGCCAACCCAACTGCGCATCGCCGAGCAGATCACGCGAGCTCCTGATGGCGTGGGGCGAAATGGCCCTGAGACTGCACGCATTGAGGGTACCCAGATCGTTGTGGAGCCCTGGGAAGGCTCGAAAAGAAGTTAGGGAGAACTATGGCGCGTATTATCACCATTACATCGGGCAAGGGCGGCGTGGGCAAGACGACCACCACCGCAAACCTGGGCACGGCCCTGGCGATGCAGGGGGCAAAGGTGGCGGTCATCGACGCCGACATCGGGCTACGCAACCTTGATGTGGTGATGGGCCTGGAGAACCGTATTGTCTACGATCTTGTGGATGTGGTGGAGGGGCGGGCGCGATTGCGCCAGGCGCTGATTAAAGATAAGCGATTGCCCGAACTTTGCCTTATGCCTGCCGCGCAGACCCGCGATAAAGATGCGGTGAGTCCTGCCCAGATGATTGAACTGACGAACCAGCTCCGCCATGAGTTCGACTATGTGCTGATTGATAGCCCGGCCGGGATCGAGGGCGGCTTTCGTAATGCAATCGCGGGTGCCGATGAGGTGGTGATCGTCACGACCCCGGAGGTCTCGGCAGTACGCGACGCCGACCGGATCGTTGGCCTTGTGGAGGCAGCCGAAAAGGGGCCGCCGAGCTTGATCGTCAACCGGATTAAGCCGAGGCTGGTGAGCCGTGGCGAGATGCTCTCGGTGGACGATGTGCTAGAACTATTGGCGATCCGGTTGATCGGGATTGTTCCCGACGATGAAACAATTGTCACGTCAACCAACCGTGGCGAAGCGGTGGTCTACGACCAGAGTTCCTTGGCCGGGCGGGCCTTTCTCAATATTGCGCGACGCCTCGCCGGCGAGAGTGTGCCATTTATGATACTCTCTGACCAGCAGAGTGTGTTTGAACGGCTATTTGGGATGTTTGGCCGACGGCGATCGTAACGGAAAGGGACGTTTGTGGGCTTATTTGACTCTCTATTCAGCGGGCGGCAAGGGCGTAGCGCCCAGGTTGCGAAAGAGCGCCTGGCAACGGTACTTGTCGATGACCGCTATAAGCTCACGCCTGAGATGAAGGAGCAGATGAAGATCGACATCGCCGCCGTGCTGGCACGCTACTTGCCCGCGATTGACCCCGATCAGATCGAGGTCACGCTGCTGCGTGGCGAGGCGAGCGACCATCTGAAAGCCGATATCCCTCTGCGACGGGCGCAGCAATCTGACATGTAAGTCACCATTGCACTGGTGAACGCGGTATAATGCAGCAGGTCCCGACACGCGGTGGTCGGGGCGTGCTGTTTTTTGTCGTCTTTTTGCAGTGATATTAAGGGAGCGCACTATGTCGCAGGAGTCGCAGCCGATCCGCTTCTCGGCGCAGTACAAGCTGATCACAGCGACTATTGTTATCGCCCTGACGATTTTGCTGTACCAGCAGGTTGTCCACGTGCTGGCACCCTTTATTGCGGCGATCATCACGGCGTATCTGTTTAACCCGCTGGTGAGCTGGCTCCAGCGGCGCACCGGGCTGGGCCGTGCGATCTGGATCGTGGTACTGTATGTGATCGTCTTCCTGCTGATCTATGGCCTGTTCACATGGCTCGGGCCGATCATTATTCAGCAGTCACGCGATATTGCCCGCCAAGCGCCGCAGTTGGCGAGCGAGATCCGCAATATCTTCGAGGGGCGTGAGCAGGTTGAGTTCGGCGGCTTTGTGATCAACCTGGCCCCGGTCGAAGACCAGTTGATCAGTGTGGTTCGCGATCTGGGAACCTGGCTGAGCGGCAATGTGCCACGGCTGGTCGTCTCGGCGCTTGAGTCGGTCATCTACGCCCTGGTGTATCTGATCTCGACGTTCTATTTGCTGATGGAGGCGGGCGAGCTGAAAATCTGGGCGACGAACCTGATTCCAGCGCCTTACCGTGCGGAGATTGGCAGCCTGGGGACGCAGATCGACGGGGTGTTTAGCGCCTACATCCGTGGGCAGCTCATCCTGATCGCAATCATGTCGGTACTACTCTTTATCCCGCTCTCGATCCTCCAGGTGCCCTACGCCCTGGTGATCGCGGTCGCCTCGGGCACCCTGGAGATCCTGCCGATCATCGGGCCGTGGTCAGCAGCCGGGATCGCAATTATCTCGACGCTCTTCCAGGCCGAGATGTCCTTCGGCCTCTCCCACGGCAGTATGGCAGCCCTGATTGGGGTGATCTACTTTACGCTGCGCCAAATCGAGGATAACTTTATTATCCCCAATGTGATGGGGCCGCTGGTGCGCTTGCATCCGGTGGTGGTGATCTTCGCTATCCTGGCTGGCGGGGCCATCGGCGGGGCCTTCGGGCTTTTTATCGCTATCCCGATGGCAGCGGTGGTGCGTATTCTGCTCAGCTATCTCTATCGCAAGCTGATCGACCAGCCTGAGCCGCCGAACTCGCCGCTGGAGACCAGCGAAGAGTCGACGAAGCCAAAGAAACCGATGATCGCTCGCGTGAAGCGCGATGCGTGATAGAGCCAGTAATGGCAATACCGCACTTGCCGGGGGGCTAAAGCCAATACCTTTCACATAAGGAATCTGCCGCCGCTCAGCCCTCACCCCCCAGCCCCCTCTCCCTGAGCGGGAGAGGGGGAGTCGGATGCGTCCTGGTGCGGAATCTCCCCTCTCCCCGTGAGGGGCAGGGGGTGAGGGGGCAAGGTCGATGCAAGATCAGCTTATCCGAAAAGTATTGGGGCTAAAGCCCCCGGCTACGGTTACGAAGCCCGCCTGCGCAGGCTGACCGATGCCGCGTAGGCGGCCTTTGCAAACAAGAGCCCGCCCGTTCACGGGTCGGGCACGCCCTCCCAGGAGACGATGTTGCTACAATTTTCACACGACCCTGAGGCTACCACGCTGTACGCCTACTTCACGGAGCTTGAGGCGGGGCAGGCGGTCTATACGCTGGAATACCCGGCGAGCCTCTTGCTGGATGGCGACGGACAGGTGGTTGGCCTGCGTCTTGATCTGGACGATGAGGTCACGCTCGATCAGCTTGAACTGGCCCTCGATGATGAGTTTGGCCGTCTGGATATGGAGACGGGGTTCTTGTCGATCCTGATCCCCGGCGGGGTGGCGGCGCGGGCAGTGGCCCTGGAGCAGACGGCGATCCTTGATCTGGACGCGGACGAGCGTATTCTGGGGGTGGAACTGGCTCCGCCAGCCGACCTGCTGACGCCCGAGCGCCTCGTCCGTTTGGCATCCGTGATGGTGTCGCTGGACGATGCGCCGCAGGCTGGTGAAGGGCCGGTGGTGTTTGTGCCGGAACCGGAGGTGGAGGAGCCGGAGGAACTGGAGGAGCCGGAAACCGCCCCCTCGACTCCCGACCGCCAACCGCCGACTCCCGACCAGCCCCGGCTCCGCTCCGGCTTTGTGGCCCTGGTGGGTAAGCCGAATGTCGGCAAAAGCACGCTGCTCAACGCGCTGCTCGGCCAGAAGGTGACGATTGTTTCGCCACGGGCGCAGACGACGCGGGTGCCGGTGCGGGGTATCCTGAGCCGACCCGACGCGCAGGTGGTCTTTATCGATACGCCCGGCATCCATAAGCCAAGCCATAAGATGGGCCAGTTTATGGTCGATCTGGCCGAACGCAGTCTGCCCGGTGCCGACGTGATCTGTTTTATGGTTGACATCAGTCAGCCACCGAGCCAACTCGACCGCCAGATCGCCGAGCAGGTGCAGCGGGCGCGCGGTCACCGGCTGCTACTGCTGAATAAGGTGGACGTGCCGCCGCGCCGGGGCGGAACCTACATGGAGGAATACCGTGACTTGGGGCGGTGGGAGATGGAGTTGGCGATCTCGGCGCGGCGCGGCCAGGGGTTGGCTGGCCTGCTCGACGAGATTGTGGCCCGGCTGCCGCACGGCCACGCCCTCTACCCGACCGAGCAGGTGACTGATCAGACCGAACAGCAGTTGGCGGGCGAACTCGTGCGCGAGAAGGTACTCTTCTTCATCCAGCAGGAGGTTCCCCACGCTGTCGCGGTGGAGGTAGACGAGTGGGAGCAGAAGGACGCCGCCGTCTACATCCGTATGACGATCAATGTGGAGAAGTCCAGCCAGAAGGGCATCCTGATCGGTGCGGGCGGCGCGATGCTCAAGCGGATCGGCAGCGCGGCCCGGCAGGACATCGAGCGCATGCTGGCGCAGAAGGTGTTCTTGGAGCTGTGGGTGAAAGTGCGCGAGAACTGGCGCGACGACATCTCGGCGATGGGCTGGCTGGGCTACCGGGCGAAGGACTGGTCGTGAGGGGATGCTGCAACAAAAGGCGGGCCACGTGCGTAGATAGGATGTGCGGTCGCCCTTGCCGGGTGATGCCGCCTGTGCTACCCTGGAGGCGGCTCGATGACAACTCGTTCCCGAATAGCAGGCGTCCCTGTTGCCTTTGCCAAGCCTACATGGAGCGTTATGGCTGAGGTCAGTCAGATCCTCTGCCCGAAATGCCACAAGTCAAACTTGCGCCGCGCCCGCTTCTGCCAGCACTGCGGCCTCGATGTTGTACTGAATAATGACAAGCCGACCGATGATCGGCGCTATGTGATCACGCGTGTGATCAAGCAGGGCGGCCAGGGCGCGGTTTTTGAGGGTATTGACGAGGGCGGCCAGGTTTTTGCGATCAAGCAGATGCTGGACAAGTTTACTGACCAGAAAGAGGGCGCGGAGGCGATTGAGCGCTTCAACGCCGAGGCCAAACTACTTCAGGGGTTGAGCCACCCGCGCATCCCACGGATCTATAGCCACTTCACCGACGAGGGTTGCCACTATCTGACGATGGATCTTGTGCGCGGCAAGGATCTGGAGCAGATCGTTGAGGCGCGTGGGCTGCTGTCTGAGGCTGAGGTTCTCACCTACGCCGACCAGATCTGCGATGTGCTGGTGTACCTGCACGGCAGAGGGCTGATCTACCGCGATATGAAGCCCTCGAACGTTATGATTGAGGAGAGTACCGGCGGGGTCAAGCTGGTGGATTTTGGGATCACTAAGCTGTTTAAGCCCGCCGAACGCGGTACGCAGATCGGCACGCCGGGCTACGCTCCTCCCGAGCAGTATCAAGGAATGGCCACGCCCGAGTCTGATATTTTCGCCCTCGGGGCGACGCTCCATCACCTGCTGACTGGCCGTGATCCAAGCGAACAAAAGCCGTTCGACTTTCCGCCAGCCAACAGCGTGAACTCCAGCATTTCCAAGCGCACGAGCGATGTACTCCAGCAGGCGCTTCAGATCGCTCCGCAGAACCGCTATGCGCGCATGAACGACTTCTGGGACGCCCTGCGCCCGGAGCGGGCGCGACGACCGGCCCAGGTGCGGGTGGCTCAGCCGACGGTGCAACTGCCGGCGGCGACAGCCGCGCAGGTGGCCGGTGTCCCGGCAATGGCCGGTACCGCGCCGACTCCCCATGCTGCGCCGGCCCCGACACGTCCGGCTCCGCCGCCGATCCCGGTGCAGCCCGCGATGCCGGTGTCCACGCCCAAGCGGCCCGCTCAGCGAGGCGGGTTTCTGGCGGCGGTGGGGATGATGTTCAGTTGGATGCTTGTGTTCCTGATTGTGGCGGTGATCGGCATGGGAGCCTACGTGTATGTGGCCCGCCCAGCCTGGGCCACCAAGTTCATCGCGCCGCTGATCAACGTGGTGCCGACGAGTACCCCGACGGTGCTGGTTGCACAACAAGTCGAGATACTTGTCATGGTACAGGTTGACAGTACTGCGAGTGAGAAAGAGGTACTCAGCGCGCTCAGGGATAGATTCTTGACAATGGCCAAGGATCAGTATGGTCAGAATACCCAGTTGAGTACAAGTAAGTCCGTCGCCTCCATTGGTAACCCAGAGAAGATCTCTGGGCCGAACGCGGCCAACAAGGTCATTTATCAGGCGCGAATGCAGGGAGAGATCTACACGCCGTAGGCGTGGGCGAAGACAAGGAAGCGGGGTGGTTAAGGCGTTCGCCTCAACCACCCCGCTTCGTTTATCGTCTGGGAGCGCGGGAGTCCTGCCCGCGCTCCCAGGAATTATCCTAATGCGTATGGGCGGCCTCGACATCTTTCTTGTGCTGCGCGATCACGGCGTCCACAAGGTGGGACGGCACATCCTCGTAGTGGTCGAACGTCATTGAGAAGCGCCCACGGCCCTGGGTCATGCCCTTGAGGTCGGTGGCGTAGCGCTGGATCTCGGCCAGGGGTGCCTGGGCGGTGATCGCCGTCTTGCCGGTGCCGGTGGGCAGCATGCCCTGGACACGCCCACGGCGGGTGCTCATGTCGCTCATGATGTCGCCAGCGAATTGGTTGGGCACGACGATCTCCAGCAGGTAGATCGGCTCGGTAATCGCAGGATGGGCCTTGGCGGCGGCGAGCTTGAATGCCTCTTTACCGGCGCTCTTGAAGGCGATTTCCTTACTGTCAACTGGGTGTTCTTTGCCATCAAATACGGCAACGCGCACATCCAGCAGCGGGCTGCCGGAAAGCAGACCCTCAGCCATCGCCTCGCGCACGCCCTTCTCGATAGCGGGCATGAAGCCGCGTGAGATCACACCGCCGACGACCTCATTGACAAATTCCAGGGGATCTTGACGGTCGGGATCGGGGATGAGGGGCTCGACGCGCAGACTCACGTCGGCGAACTGGCCGGCGCCGCCGGTCTGCTTCTTGTGGCGGTACTGGGCCTCGGCCTTGGCACGGATCGTCTCGCGGTAGGGGATGCGTGGCAGTTCAATGTCAATGCTGACATCAAACTTGCGCTTCATGCGCTCGGCGATAAGGTTCAGATGGCTCTCACCGAGACCAGCCAGCAGCGTCTCGCCGGTCTGGTGGTCGCGGTCGGTGTGGAGGGTGGGATCCTCCTCAATCATACGACCGAGGGCGACGCCGAGCTTATCGAGATCAGCACGGCTGTGGGGCTTCACGGTGGCGATAAAGGGCGCGGACGGGAAGGTGATCGGATCAAGCTGGAGCGGGCGCACGCTGGCGCAAAGCGTGTCGTTCGTCGCCGTCTCAACCAGCTTGGTAATCACACCGATGTCGCCTGCGCCGACGGCCTCAACTTCGGCCTGTTCCTTGCCGCGCACGCCGTAGACGTGGGCGACGCGCTCTTCTTTGCGGGTGCGTGCGTTGAGCAGGTTGGTGTTGCCGCGAACCTCGCCGCTGTAGACGCGGAAGTAGCTGACCCGGCCATAGGTATCAGAGACCGTCTTGAAGACCAGGGCGCTGAGGGGATCGCTGGATGCGGCGTTTACCGTGAGGTCTGTGCCGGTATTAAGGTCGGTGACGTGGACGAGCTTACGGGCGGCCGAGGGGATCGAGTCGACGATCCCGTTGAGCAACTGGGCGATGCCAGCAACCTCGGTGGCTGAGCCACAGAAGGCAGGGACAATCGAACCGTCAGCGATCCCGGTACGCAGGCCGATCAGCAGTTCATCAAGGGTGAGGGCGTCCTCGCCGCCCTCAAGATAGCGCTCGATCAGGTGGTCGTTGGTGGCCGCGATCTTGTCGATCACGGCGGTGCGCCACTCGTGCATCTGCGCATTCAAGTCGGCGGGAACATCGGCCTGGACAAATCCGCCATCGTGCTGGGGTGAGACGAGCCAGGCACGCTGCTGGCGGAGAGAGATGATGCCCTTAAACCCTTTGCCAACGCCAATCGGGATCTGCAAGGGCAGGACTGCGGCGTCGAGGCGCTCGCGGGCCTGCTCGATGGTGCGAAAAAAGTTGGCGTTGTCGCGGTCGAGCTTATTGACAAAAATGATCCGGGGCACGCGGTTCTGGACAGCCGTCTCCCAGGCGAGTTCCGTACCGACCTCCACACCAGCGGAGGCGTCGAGGACGATCACGGCCCCGTCGATCACGCGCATGGCGGCGGCCATGTCGCCGGCGAAGTCGGCGAAGCCGGGGGCGTCGATCAGGTTCACCTTATCATCATGCCATTCGAGGGGCAGGACGGAGAGCGAAACAGACATTCCACGGCGGGCCTCATCGGGGTCGTAATCGCTCGTTGTCGAGCCGTCCTCAATGCGTCCCATTCGCGGGATAGCGTGAGCAGTCATCAGCATTGCCTCGGCCAGCGTTGTCTTCCCGCTGCCGAGGTGACCGAATATGCCGATATTGTGGATTCTTTCCGGGCCGTATGCTCGCATGGGGAGAGTCCTGCTACTTTCTACATACCCAAAAGTACGTACGAGAAATTCCTGCTTCATCCCAACGTGCCACCCTAGGGATGGTCTTATCGTCAGTCCACAGGCCGGTTTTACGTCTCGACGTAGCCACAACCGAGACGGCCAGTTTGGCACTGATAAGCCCGAGCGATTGGTCACGAACCGAATGATCTTGGTTATCGAACATTCCGCTCGTACCCATGATTATAGTACACCTGTGTGTATTTTGCAAAGGCTAGATTAAAGCTCCTTGACTTATCCGTCGAGACCGCCCAAACGATGGGCGGGAGGGGGTAAGTTGTGCGGTGTCGCCATTATAGACACCTTAAGGGCCACGTCAATAGCGGTGTATTGTTCTGTATGTGTGCGTTCCCCTATAGGTGGTAATATATCCTTGTTATGCTCGTAGACAGTGAACAGTTTGGTGTCGAGGGGTCATTTTAACTATATTTATAGTTATGTACTCCTTATCTTCCTATCCCGAGTGATCGATGGCCGCACAAGGTACCATCCTCGTTGTCGATGATAATAAACTCAACCGCATGTTGCTGTGCCTACAGCTTCAGCGCGAAGGCCATCGGACGGAGGCAGCCGAGCATGGCCGACAGGCTCTGGAGATGCTGCGCGCAAAGCCCTTCGATATGGTGCTGCTTGACCTACTTATGCCCGAGATGGATGGCTTCGAGGTGCTGAGCATCCTCCAGTCCGACAGCGAACTGCGGCGCATCCCGGTCATTGTGATCTCGGCCCTCGACGAGATGGAGAGCGTGGCGCGCTGTATCGAGATGGGTGCCACCGACCATTTATCACGGCCCTTCGACCCCGTGCTGCTGCGGGCGCGCATTAATGCCTCGTTGGCGGCAAAACGTCAGCACGATCAGGAGGCCGAGTACATTCATCAGGTTGGTCGCCTAACCGATGCAGCGGCACAGATGGAATCTGGGCAGTTCAATCCTGCCAGCCTGGATTCGGTCGCCGCACGTGACGACGCCCTGGGCCAATTGGCCCGCGTCTTCCAGCAAATGGCCCGCGAGATCGATGCCCGCGAACGCAAACTCAAGCAGGAGAGCCAGTTTAAGTCGGCCCTGATCGGCAAGATTACCCACGAGCTGCGCAGCCCCTTCGTCGCCGTCGGCTTCTCGGTCCAGTTGCTCCAGCGCTACGCCGAACACAAGATGCTCGCCGAGGTACTGATTGAGGCACGGCAGCTCGACCGGCAGCTCGCCGAGGGCCGCCAGATGATCGACAGCGTGATCAACTATGCCTCGCTGGTCAGCAAATTGTCTGCGCCCCACGTCGAGCCGACCGATATAGCCGCCCTCATCCGCGAAAGTACCGCGCCGCTCCAGCGTATGGCCGAGGCGCGTGAGGTGGTGCTCTCGTATGCGGTTGCAGAACGGCTGCCGACGGTGTCGGTAGATCGCGAGCAGATCAGCGAGGCGATCCACCATCTGGTGCATAACGCAATCAAGTTCAATCATGAAGGCGGACACGTTCGGCTAAGCTGTCAGGCAAACGCAGCATACCTGACCCTGATCGTCGAAGATAATGGCCCTGGCATCGACCCGGATAAGCTGGAGACGATTTGGGACGCCTTTGTACAGACCAGTGACGACGTTCAGCGCAGTATCGATGGGCTGGGCCTGGGGCTTACCCTGGTCAGCTACATCGTGAAGTCCCACCACGGCGTGCTGCTTGCCCACAGCACACCCGGCAAGGGCAGTGCGTTTGGCTTTCGCATCGCTATCGGCTGAACCGCTGTGAGAATGCAAGATGCAAAATGCAAAATGCAAAATGCAAAATGCAAAATGCACGATGCACGATGCACGATGCAAAATGCAAAATGCAAAATGCAAAATGCACGATGCACGATGCACGATGCAAAATGTAGAGCGAAGAATCACACGGCGCGCTGGGCAGATGCCCGCGCGCCGTGTGTGCTTATGGTGGGGGGGCTACGCCTCATCGACCGAGACATCGATCATCACGTCGCCCTGGCGGATGGCGTTGACGACATCCATGCCGCTGGTGACACGACCGAAGACGGTGTGCTTGCCGTCGAGGTGGGACTGGGGGGCGTGGGTGATGAAGAACTGGCTGCCGTTGGTGTTCGGGCCAGAGTTAGCCATAGAGATCACGCCGGTTTGATGGGTGAGGGGGTTGCCACGCACCTCGTCAGCAAACTTATAGCCGGGGCCACCGCTGCCGGTGCCCGTGGGGTCGCCGCCCTGGATCATAAAGTTGCTGATCACGCGGTGGAACTTCAGCCCGTTGTAGAAGCCCTGTCCGGCCAGGAAGACGAAGTTGTTCACCGTCAAAGGGGCGTTCTGGGGGTAGAGCTCCAGTTCGATAGTGCCTTTGGTGGTATCAATCGTGACCTTGTAGGTCTTAGTCTTGTCGATTGTCAGCGCCGGTGGGCTGCTCCACTGATGTGCCACGCGTCACTCCTTACAGTATATGTTACGAACGTCGGCGGCATTATAGCACGCTGGAGGACAGGATTGTCCGCTGAGGAGGGGGCGTCAGGGCATGTGCAAAGTCGTGTGGTCGCCGGACAGCCCTCACCCCCCAGCCCCCTCTCCCTGAACGGGAGAGGGGGAGCCGAGCGCATCCTGATGAAGAAACTCCCCTCTCCCCGTGAGGGAGAGGGGCAGGGGGTGAG
>CAIRFY010000208.1 GCA_903877945.1 uncultured Oscillochloris sp.
CGGACAGCCCTCACCCCCCAGCCCCCTCTCCCTGAACGGGAGAGGGGGAGCCGAGCGCATCCTGATGAAGAAACTCCCCTCTCCCCGTGAGGGAGAGGGGCAGGGGGTGAGGGGGCCGGATCTGACTTTGCTCATGCCCTGGGCGGACGCTGTCTGTTGTTTGAAATATCTACTTTTTGTACTATAATACAAAGGCATGAGGGAGAACGTATCTAGTTGGCGCGTTCCTTCGTCTTTGCCTAGCCGCTTTTGACACGGATTAACCGCCGGGTCGTCACCGGATCTACATGCTACGAGGAGAAAGTGACATCTGATGAGTGACGTTGAAGTGCACGAGACCCCCGCCGTGACAACGCACCCCTGCTCACCGGGATGCCGCTGCGGTCGGAATGAAAACGAATTATTTGCCGACAGCGAGCGGGCCTATGATATGGTCTTCAAAGGAACTGTGGACTTTTTTGCAATCAAGGCGGCCTTTGATCTGGGCCTGTTTGAGGCGATGAGTAAGGGTCCCCAAGGTCTCGAAGTTCTTGCAGAAGTCACCGGCAGTGTGCCCTCGCGCCTAGAGAAGTTCCTCATCACGTTGAAGGAGATTGGCATATCTCGCCGGGTTGAGGGCGAGTGGGCGCTTACACCCTTCGCCGTGCAGTTCTTTACTGACGCCGAGCGCCACCGTAATTTGACAATGGTGCCTTTTGTGGACTACATCAGCAGCCTGGTGCAGAGCTTCTATGTGAACCTGGCGGATGTTGTCCGTGGCACAACAGACTTCACGAGCCTATTTCCATTTCCGCCACGCACCCGTGACGATAGCATTTTCTACGAGACGATCCACCGCAGCAATGTTCACTTCCCGATCCGACTGCTGCGCGAGCGGGCAAAACTCGATGGCGTTGAGCGGTTGCTCGATGTCGGCGGCGGTATTGGTGATATTGCATCTGCCGTGTGTGAGCAATTCCCCGATCTGAACGTCACGCTAATCAACCTGCCAAACGCCATCGATCTGGTGTCGGAGAATGTCGCCGCCCGTGGGCTGGCCGAGCGAATCCGCCCCGTCTCGATTGACATGTACCGCGAACCCTACCCTCGGAGCGACGCCGTCCTCTTTGCGCGCATCCTCTACCCGATGAACGAGCAGTTCTGCGCTACTCTGCTCACGAAGGCGTATGATGCCCTTGAGTCGGGTGGGCGAGTGCTCATCCTGGATATGATCATCAGCGATCCGGAGAAGCCGAACTACGATTACCTGACGCACTACATCTGCGCGATCAGTATGGAATTTTCCGTGCTTGAATTCAAAGATCACACGATCTACCCCGATGTGCTGCGCAGCATCGGCTTTATTGATGTGTCCTTCGATCAAGCGTACGACTATGTGCTCTACCAAGCAGTGAAGCCGTAGCAATGGGCGATATGATCACGACTACTGAGCAACGGGTGCCGCTCGCCAAGCGCATTAGAGGGCACATTGAGTTGGCCGATCCCGTGACATGGATCTCGCCTGCGATGATCTGTATGTGCGGTGCGATTGCCTCCTCTGTTCAGGCCGGAGGGTTTGATGCGTCGAATGGCCGACATTGGGGCCTAGCTCTGCTCGGTGCCCTGATGATCGGCCCGCTGGGCACCGGCTTTAGCCAGAGCATCAACGACTACTACGACCGCGAAATAGACGCTATCAACGATCCGTCGCGGCCAATTCCGGCCGGACGGGTGAGCTTGGCTGGCGCACGACTCAACTGGCTCTTTCTGGGCGCAAGTTCCTTCCTGGTGTCGTTGCTCTTTGGCAGGCCGTTAATCACCGCCCTTGCGGTGTTCGGGATCATCCTTTCGGTGATCTACAGTGTGCCGCCGATCAAGCTCAAAAAACACTACTGGCTTGGCCCCCCTGCCGTTGGGGTTGGCTATGTGAGCATCAGTTGGATGGCGGGGCACATAATTTTTGCACCGCTTACGTGGCAAAGCGCCATTGTGGCCTGTGTTAATGGGGGCCTTACCGCCGGGTTGCTCTTGCTCAATGATATTAAAAGCGTTGAGGGCGACCGACAGCACGGGCTTCAGTCCCTTGCGGTGGCGATTGGGGTACACAAGACCCTGATTGTTGCCTATCTGGTCATCAATGGCTTTGAGGCGCTGCTGATGGTTCTGGCAATCGTCTGGTGGGGCAGTTACTGGGTGGCGGCGTTTATTCTCTTCGCCATCATGGCACCAATCTATAGCCAGGTCAAGCTTTACCGGGAACCTAACCATAAAAACTTCATGCGCTACCTTATAGCCAGTAACCCATTCGTAGCGATAATCCAACTTGTTTCCGCGTTTCTTGTCGGTGGCTATTTCGGACGATAGGAGATTGTTGGTATGTATTTCTACGATCTCCTGTCAAGCGTTGTAATCGGTGATCATTAAGGGAGGTCTGCAATGTCCGAAACTCAGGGCGAAGTGCGAGTACGCAGCGTCCGCACACAGCGGAGTGGCAACCTCGTGGAGTCGGTGGTAGGGTTCGGTAGCGGGATTGTACGCATGGGGATTTCGGTTGCGACACTGCCCTTCGCGCTGCTTCCGGGCGTGTCGCGCCAGCACTTGGAGAATGCAACGAAGGAAGTGCTGTACGCATTTGCCGGTCTGCCCGGCGATCTCGCCAAGGCGGCGAGCACGGTGATCGAGGAGTGGGCCGCGAAGGCTGATGGCGATGGTGCGGCGAAGACCGCTCCGAAGGACGAGTTGGCAGTCAAATAGTGAGATCGGCGCGGTCCGCCGCGCCCCAGTGAAAGAGAGCATTCTTATGAGCAATACCGAGAACGAAGGTCTGGTCGGGATCGGTGCTGCCCTCGTGGGCGGCGCAGTGCGCCTGAGCTTGACAACCGTCTCCATCCCGCTGGGCTTTCTTCCGGGTGAGACGCGCCGCCGCGTACGCACCGCGATTGTCGAGGCTGCCCGCGCTATGGTCGCTATCCCTGTGGAGATCTCGAACGCCTCCGAGCGGATCGTGGACGGTATCTTCTCTGGTACCGAGTCCACGCTGAACGTGCCGAACGCCGATCAGCTCAGTGAGCGCGCCCGTGCCTTCACGTCACGTCTCGCCCGTGCCGCCGATGAGTTTGGTTCCAGCATCGGACGTGTTGCCAACCAAGCTGTTGATAGCGTTGAGCGCACGGTCGCACGCGTCGATGAGTGGGTTGAGAAGCCGTCCACAACGCCCAAGAGCTAGTTTTCTCGCGGGCTAGGTATAAGGTGACAGGGTGATGGGGTGACGCGATCGTGGTCACCTGTCACTTTGTCACCTTATCGCTTTATTGCAGTCGGTGCAAAGAAATATGGTATCCTGAAGGCCGGGAGAACCCTCTCTTCACGTAATGAACGGTGCGCTATGCATGTTGTTATTCTCGGTGCCGGCTATGCCGGGCTGCGAACTGCCCTTAACCTTGATCGCCAATTGCGCGAACATGGCATGGATGATACGGTCACGTTGGTTGATCAAAATTCCTACCATCAGCTGATTCAGAAAATTCATGTCACCGCTACCTCTGGGGTGCATAGTCCTGAAGCGATCTACAGCCTCGGACACCTTCTTGTGAACCGTCAGATTACGTTTGTCCAGGGTCGGGTACGCACCATCGCACCGCTCGACCGTGAGGTGCTGCTTGACGATGGCCGCAGCCTGCCATACGACCGGCTGGTGATCGCGCTTGGCAGTGAGACGGCCTATTACAATGTGCCTGGTGCCCGCGAGCATAGCTTGCCCCTACGCACCTACGTCGAGGCGACAAGGCTGCGCGATCATCTCATCGCTCAGTTCAACGCGGCTGCACAGGAGAGCGACCCCAAGCAGCAGCGGATCATGCTTACGACAGCGATTGTTGGCGGCGGCTGTACCGGCTGTGAACTGGCAGGCGAACTGGCGGCATGGGTCGACTCGCTTAGTAAGGAGACGGGCGCGCCGCGTAGCGAGGTGCGGATCGCCCTGCTTGACCGTAACAAGCTGCTGCTCAAGCAGTTTGGCCAATGGGCCTCACGCGAGGCCGAACGTGTCTTCGACATACACGGCGTTAGTGTGTACCTTCATACGGCGATCGAATCTGTTGAGCCACAGATGCTGCGGGTCAGCGGCGGGCGTGTCTTGCGTGCGGGTACGATTGTCTGGGTCGCGGGCATCCGCGCTCCGAGTATCATCGCTGACGCCGGGCTGCCGGTGAACGGCGCGGGCAAAGCAGTTGTCGATAGCTACCTGCGGGTGAATGGGCACGACGCGATCTTCGCCCTTGGTGACTGCGCCACGATTGCCGCCGAATCCGACGGTAGTCCACTGCCGTCCACCGCTAGTTATGCGTTACGCCAAGGCGAGTACATGGCGGAGACGATCTTCGCCGAGATGACGGGCAAAGCGACACGTAGCTATGAACCCCTCAAATTGGGCGAACTGGTTTCGCTTGGCCCCGACAATGGCGTAGGCAACCCCCTCGGTATGCCGATACTTGGTCACCCGGTTCTCATACTTAAAAAGGGCATTGAGCAGTACTATCGTGCGTCGATCACGGCACTCTAGCGCACCACCGGTGACATGATGGGGCTACGACGCCACTGATCGACCTCTTTACCACCTATGACAACACACACGATTCATGAGCACTGGCTTGACGGACTCCACGGCCCAATGCGCTATTGGCAGTCGGAGCCAACCCACGGGCTGCCGGTACTCTTCATTCACGGCTACGGCGCGATGATCGAGCACTGGCGGGCGGTGATGCGGCCTGTCGCTCGCAAACACCGGGTATTGGCGATTGACCTGTATAACTTCGGTCGCTCGGCCATTCCGCAAACTCCACCTAGCCGTCGTCTCTGGTCTGACCAGATCGCCGAGCTGATTGCTGACGCGAGCCATGGGCCAGCCATCGTCATCGGTCACTCGATGGGCGGCATGCTGGCGGCACAGGTGGCCCACGATTATCCGCAACTTGTGCGTGGCCTCGTCCTCGTCGATAGCACGGGCCTGACTGAGCCGAAGAACCTGCCACTCGACATGGTCGATGATATCTTCCGCAATGTGATGCAGTCTCCTGGCGTCGGCGAAGTACTGGCAAATCTCCTGGCGAATCCCCTGGGCGCTCGCCAGGGTCTCTTCTCGGCCTACCATCGCAAGGATCGGGTTACGCCGCAGTTGATCGAACAGTTCAGCGAACCCATGCGCCGCCGGGGTGGTAAGGATGCGTATCTGGCGGTCAGTCGCACCTTCCCTGAACTTGTCCTCAACTTCCGAAAGGGAGATGTGACGGTGCCGACCCTGCTGATCTGGGGCGAACACGATGTGTCGGTGCCGCCGTCTCTGGCCGAATACTTTAAGCGAACCCTGCTGCCTCAGGCTGAGATTGCGATTATTCCTGACTGCGGACATTGTCCCTTCGATGAGTCTCCTGATAAGTTTTGCGACATCCTTCTGCCCTGGCTCGATACTGTAAGCGCCAAACGCTGAACATGAGAGGTTCATATGCCGACAAAACGAGAATGGCAAGCGATCCTTGAGCAGAAGCTGCCGCCGAAGAATCGGTACACGGATCGCAACCGTGCGATTACAGCGTACTATGCTCAGTGCTACCTACAGCAACCGGATGTGTTCAAGTGGGCGGGTATGGCCGCGTTTGCCTCTAACCAGGTTGGTATTGCCCTCCAGGTCGCAGAGGTGCTGATGGCCCCGCGAACCCTGGTCGCTGCACCTGAGGACGGAGGCAATGCCGGACTGCTGGCCCTCGGCGTGAGGCTGTATCAGCAGAGTCTAAGCCTCGTCTTCACGGTGCCGGTCGCACTTCACGATGCAACGATTCGTCCGCTGCTGCTCAACGACCTTGATCTGCTGAAGCAAGGGAACGATCAGATCTTCGATGATATTGCCTGGGCGCACCTGGCCTATATCCAGGCTGGCCTTGGCGAGATCGAGGCGAATGTCTCCGAGAGCGAGCAGCCCTACTTGATCCAGGGCTTCCGCATGATTGATGCGGGCGCGAAGAAACTCGCCGATCCGGCTCAGTCTGATGCCGGTAAGGAGTTGATCCGCAAAGGGAATATTACCCTGCTCAAACAGGAGCAGCAACTGACCCTAGCAGGTGTTATGGAACGCCTGACGAGCATCGGCAAGCTGATTATTTCGCTTGGTGGTGCCATGGACTTCCAGGACGCCAGTCGCAATACGCCTGGTGGGTCGTGGTTCACGAACTATTTTGGCATCCTGCCGGTGCTGTCCGGGCGGGCCTCGTTGGCTCGGTTCGAGGATCGTTGGAAGTGGCTGGAGGGCGAGGCGCTGCCGCTCTGGGATCGGATCGACACGGCGTATGCTCCGGCAACATCGTTCCACCATCGGCTGGTGTCGATGGCTGAGCGCGAGCCGTCGCTGCTCCAGCAGATCACGAGCCTGCTGACGAGTGGCTACCAGGCAGTGGGGCTACAGCTTCACCTGTAAGACATGTTTCAAAATGGGCACATTCAGCTTTACAGTCTTGCGATGAGGCGATGAGGCGATGAGGCGATGAGGCGATGAGGCGATACGGAGCGCCTCACCGCGTCATCGTTTCGTCGCTGAATTGTCA
>CAIRFY010000209.1 GCA_903877945.1 uncultured Oscillochloris sp.
GAGTCGGATGCGTCCTGCTGCGGAATCTCCCCTCTCCCCGTGAGGGAGAGGGGCAGGGGGTGAGGGTCGCACAGAACGGTAAAGTAAATGTGCCAATCCTGAAACCATGTCTGAGGGGAAATTTTCCTTACCGCAGATCGCGCAGGTCGAAGACGGGGCCGTCCTTGCAGCGGGTGCGCAGCCCGTCGCGGGTGTCGATCAGGCATGACTGGCATGTGCCGACGCCGCAGGGCGTGGGGCCAGCGAGGGCGGCCTGAGCGAAGCCACGGCCCCAGCGCATGCGCCCGGCGCGCACCGCGTCGGCGGCGGGGGTGACGAGATCGGCGGTGAGGGCCAGGCAGATCTGGTCGGCCCAGGCGATGGGCGAGGTGAAGAGCGCGCCGCCGGGGGTGGGCGCGCCGAGCAGGCCGATCAAGGCGGTGGGGCCGTCGGCGCTGCGCTGGTACTCCATGTCGGGCGGCAGCAGAAAGGGCGGGGGCAGATGTTCGGGGGCACCTGCGGCCAGGAGTACCCCGGCCACGCCACCAACCGCCACCGCACGGGCCAGGAAGATCAGGGCGGGCAGGGCAGGGCCAGTCCCGGCCAGCAGCAGGTTGCGCGTGCGCCCATCCAGGCTGAAGGGCGTCCCCAGCGGGCCGAAGAGGTCGATCTGGGCACCGACGGGCTGGTCGGCCAGCCATATCAGCCCTCGCTCAACGGGGTCGATCAGCAATTCGACCGCCCCGGCGACAGGGTCGGCCCCAGCCAGGAAGGCCACGCGACGCAGCAGCGGGTCGGCGCTGCCAGGCGGGGCGCAGCGGGCCAGCACGTAGTGGCCGGGCCGTGCGGCGCGGGCCAGTTCGGGGGCGCGCACGGTGATCTGGCGCAGGGCGCCTAGCTCGCGCCGCTCGATGATGATGGGCTCGTGGTAGGGCATTGGGTGATTGGTGATTGCGGATTGGTGATTGCGGATTGCGGACGCCACGAAATCTGCTACAAGGTTGTATCGGGGGCACCGGCGAAGAGATCCGCGACGTGCAGGGTTGCGCCATCAAGCGTAGGCGAAGCGACGTGAACATTGTAGCACGGGATACTCCGACTCCCTGCTATACTGGCGCTATGCCGACTGACCTGATCGCCGACATCGCTTTGCGCACGAGTATGGGCGGGGGGGAGAGCCCGGTCTTTTCCTACCGCGTGCCTGCACGCCTGCGTGACCTGGCCCGCCCTGGCCAGCTAGTATGGGTGCCGCTGCGCCGCCAGCAGGTGCAGGGGGTGGTGCTGGCGCTGCGCGAGGGCGATGTCGGGCCGGGCGGGCGCGAACTGCGTGATCTGAGCGACTTGGCCGACCCCGAGGCGAACATCCCGGCCTCTGGGCTGCGCCTGGCCGAGTGGGTGTCCGCCACCTACCGCGCCCCGCTCTACGATGCCCTGGCGCTGCTGTTGCCCCCCGGCGTAGGCCAGGAGTCCGAGCCAATCTATAAGGTCACGCCGACGGGCTTGCGGGCAGTTCTGGGCGAACTGCCGCCGCGTGAGCGGGCCATCCTCTACTACCTGCGGGTCAACGGCCAGCAGTCAGAGCGTGACCTGCGGGCGGCCCTGCGCGGCGGCGATGATGATCTGCGCGACGCTTACGCGGCCCTGACTGAGCGCGGGCTGGTGTCACGCGGCACGGAACTGAGTGCCCCCCGCGCCCGCCCGCGCATCGAGCGCATGGCCCGTCTGAATCTTCCCGCTGAGGAACTGGACACTGCCTTGGCCGACCTCGCTCGTGCGCCAAAGCAGGCCGCCGTGGTGCGCTGGCTGGCGGAGCGGGATGTGGGGGGTGGGGAGCAGGAGGCCGGGAAGGCGTTCGACGGGCGCTGGACGGCATGGCCGGTGGTGGAGATCTATGCGGCCACGGGGGCGACCTCGACTCTGCTGCGTGAACTGGAGCGCCGCGAGCTACTGGCAATGGAGACTCGCGAGGTACGCCGCGACCCCCTGGCCGGTGACGGGGTGCCGCCTGATAGTCCGCCGCCGCTCACACCCGCGCAGCGTGATGCGTTTGAGCAAATTTCCGCCGCTCTTGACCCGGTGACTCGGCGACCCGGTGACGAGGTGACTCGGCGATCCGATGACGCGGTGACTCGGCGACCCGATGACACGGTGACACGGCGACCTGGTGACGAGGTGACACGGCGATCCGATGACACGGTGACACGGCGATCCGATGACACGGTGACACGGCGACTTGGTGACGCGGTGACACGGCGACCCGGTGACGCGGTGACGCGGCGACTTGGTGACGCGGTGACACGGCGACTTGGTGACGCGGTGACACGGCGACTTGGTGACGAGGTGAGCGATTCTCCCGCCGATGATTTCTCATTTACAGACGAATCTGGCGACCCCGTCACCCCCTCACCCCCTCACCCCGTCACCCCGTCACCCCCTCACCACGTCACCCCCTCACCTCGTCACCCCCTCACCCCCTCACCTCGTCACCCCCTCACCCCAGACATTCCTCCTCCACGGCGTCACTGGCAGCGGCAAGACCGAGGGGTACCTGCGGGCGATTGCGCGGGCGCTGCGCCTGGGCAAGCAGGCTCTGGTGCTGGTGCCCGAGATCGCCCTGACCGCCCAATTGGTGCGCCGTTTCGCCGCACGTTTCCCTGGTAAGCTGGCGGTGCTGCACAGCGGCCTGGGCATGGGCGAGCGCTACGACGAGTGGCGGCGTTTGCGCCGGGGCGAGGCCCGCCTAGCCATCGGTTCGCGCTCGGTAGTCTTCGCGCCGCTGCCTGAGCTTGGCCTGATCGTGGTGGATGAGGAGCACGAGCAAACCTACAAGCACGACGCTGGCCCGCGCTATCACGCTCGCGATACGGCCCTGCGTCTGGCGGAGATCACTGGCAGTGTGATCATCCTCGGCAGCGCTACGCCTAGTGTCGAGAGCTACCAGGCCGCCCGTGCGGGCCGCTACCACCTACTGGAAATGCCTGACCGCGTGGGTGGCGGGCTTGGTGCCGACGGTCTGCACCGCTCCGAGACGCTGCCTCTGCCGCCGGTGCGCCTCGTGGACATGCGCCACGAGCTTCAGTCGGGCAACCGCTCGATCTTCTCTCACCTGCTCCAGCAGGCTCTGGATGAGACTCTGAGGCGGAAGGAGCAGGCTATCCTTTTCCTCAACCGGCGCGGGGCCGCCTCGTTTGTGATGTGCCGCGACTGTGGCCAAGTCGTTGGCTGCCCGGCCTGCTCTAACCCGCTCACAATGCACTACGATGGCACACCCAGCGATCAACGACCCCGGAATGCAGCCATCAGCCCTCCGCCCTCAACCCTGCTCTGCCACTCGTGCGGCTTCCGCACAGCGGTGCCCGTGGTCTGCATGCAGTGCCTCAGCCCACGGATCAGAGATTTTGGCGTGGGCACGCAGCGAGTGGCCGATGACGTGGCGAAGATGTTCCCGCAGGCGCGGGTGCTGCGCTGGGATCGCGACACGGCGAGCGGCAAGGGTGCCCACAGCCGTATGCTCGACGCCTTCTTGGACGGCAAGGCTGATGTGCTGGTGGGAACCCAGATGATCGCCAAGGGTCTGGATTTGCCCATGGTCTCGCTGGTGGGCGTGATCGCCGCCGACACGGGCTTGCACATGCCGGACTTTCGCAGCGGCGAGCGGGCCTTCCAACTGCTCACCCAGGTAGCAGGGCGGGCCGGGCGGCGCAGCGCGGGCGCCCAGGTGATCATCCAGACCTACAACCCCGAGCATTACGCGCTCCAGGCCGCCCAGGAACACGACTTCAAGGCGTTCTTCACCCAGGAGATTGCCTACCGCCGCGAGATGGGCTACCCGCCCTTCAGTCGGCTGGTGCGTTTCGTCTACGCATCGACCAGCGAGGCGGGCTGCCAGCGCGAGGCCGAGTCCCTGGCTGCGCGCATCCTCGCCCTGATCGAAACACGCCACCTAGAGGGCTGGGGGCTGGTTGGCCCGGCACCGGCCTTCTTCCAGCGCGCCCGTGGGCGCTGGCGCTGGCACCTCATCCTGCGCGCCCCCGAGGCGCAGGCCGAGAGCCGCGCTGTTGGGGCTTTCCTCGACGCCCTTGGCCCGCTCCGTGGCTGGATCATGGACGTGGATCCCGTCCAGGTATTGTGACGTGGGCCTTCTCTTTTAATTAAAAAAACCACCCATCTATTTGGTTGAAAATACCAGCGAATCTGGCATTTTCAACCAAATATATAATCATTACCTCCGCATGCGCGGATCGAGGGCGTCGCGCAGACCGTCGCCCACGAGCGAGAAACTGAGCATGGTGGTGGCGATCATCAGGGAGGGGAAGAGGCCCAGGTGCCAGTAGACCTGGATGTAGGAGAAAGAGTTCCCGACCATTTTGCCCCAGCTAGGCAGCGGGTCGTTGATGCCCAGGCCGAGGAAGCTCAGCCCGGCCTCGGTGAAGATCGCCGTGGGCACGCCCAGGGTCACGGCGATGATCAGCGGGGTGAGGGCGTTGGGCAACAAATGGCGGAACATGATTTGGATGGTGGGCGTGCCGATCACCCGCGCCGCCTCGATGAACTCGCGCTCGCGCAGGGCGAGAATCTGGGCACGGGTGAGTCGGCAGATCTCGACCCAGCCGATCAGGGCGATGGCCAGGATGACATTCAGCATGCTACTGCCGAAAATCGAGACGAGGAAGAGCGCGAAGAGTACCTGCGGGATGGCGCTGAACACCTCGATCACCCGTGCGACCAGGAAATCAACCCAGCCGCCCAGGAATCCTGCCGCCAGTCCCAGAGAGACGCCCAGCAGCAGGGCGATGGCCTGCACCGAGAAGCCCACGGTGAGCGAGATGCGCGCCCCGTAAATGATTCGGCTGAGCATGTCGCGGCCAACCTCGTCGGTGCCCAGCCAGTGCCTGGCGCTCGGGAACTGCTTGGCCTCACGCAGCACGGCGAAGTCGTAGTCCGTGGGGGCCAGGACGTTGGCGAAGAGTGCCATACATACCAGCAGCATCACTACCACAAACGCTGCCATCGCCAGCTTGTTTTTCGCAAAGCGCGCCGCCGCATCGCTCCACAGGGTGCGTGACGGGCGTGGGTTGATCGGGACGGTGGCGCTCATGCGTACCCCTGGCGATTGTGGATTGTGGATTGTGGATTGTGGATTGGCGCTCAATCTGCACTCTGCAATCACAACAGACAACCATGCGATTTGCGTACACCACCCAATGAAAATAGCCGCTGATGCTTGATTATCGGCTATTACTACAGTTGTAAATATCTTCGC
>CAIRFY010000210.1 GCA_903877945.1 uncultured Oscillochloris sp.
ACGGGGAGAGGGGGCTGGGGGGTGAGGGCTGTCCGGCGACCACACGACTTTGCACACGCCCTGGTGGCTTTAGCCCATTGGGTTGTGCTAAACCGCGATTTTATGGTACAATTGTACGTGTACGAAAACCGTATGCGTGGCGCTAAGCCGCATCGGCGCACAAACGAAAATATAGTTGATGAGCATACGTGATTGATAGTATACCATTCTCCAGATGTCAAGAAAATCATTTCGTTTCTCTTTCGATAAAGCACAATCCCGCCCGACGGTACTCAGCCACTGAGCTCAAATATTGAGTGGACTACCTCATGATCCCAACGGTTGAAGTCGGCGACACATGGGAACTCGCGGCCCCCGCAGGCGATCTGCTGACCGGCCATCTGCCGCTGGCACCGGCGCTCCTGGGTCTGTTTGGCACCGGTAGTGTGAGTCTTGTTGCCGAGACCGCCCGTGGATCACAGCCCCTCACCCTCGACCCGGCGACGGGTGCCATTGTTGGCCCGGCCCTGCACGATCTGGCTGTCCCCGGTGCGCGCTTGCGCCTGGAGTGTCGTGCGGTCGCCCCGCTCACCTTGCACCTGCTACGCCCTTCCACACCGTCCGCCGCTATCCCCACAGCGCCGTTCACCACCGATGACGGCGTGCCTCTGGCCTTTGACCCCGAGGATACCGCACGTCTCGCGGCGTTCGGCGCGCCGATACGCTGGAGTGACTTCCGCCTGAGCTTGCAGGCCGCTCAGTTTGCGATTGTCGCTGGTTTCGACGAACTGCTCGCTACTCCGCTGCTGCGTGATGTCGAGCTGCTGGAGCATCAGCTTCGCACCGTCCGCACGGTGCTGCGCCGTATGCGCGGCCGGGCGCTGTTGTGCGATGAGGTCGGCCTGGGCAAAACTGTGGAGGCGGGCATGGTTATGCTGGAACTGGCCACACGTGGCTTGGCCCGGCGCACCCTCGTCCTGACTCCGCCATCCCTCGTCGAGCAGTGGCAGGGCGAGCTGCGCCGCAAGTTTGGCCTGGACAACATCGCCTACGACGACCCGCTGTTTCGTGAGCAGGGCGCGGCGGCCTGGGGCCAGCACGAGCGGATCATCGCCTCGTTCCACACCGCTAAGCGTGAGCCGCACCGCTCAGCCATCCTCGCCCACGAGTGGGATCTGGTGATCGTTGACGAGGCGCACCACCTGCGCAATCGTAACACCATTCTCTGGCAATTTGCCGCCGAGCTACGCAAAAAATACATCCTGTTGCTCACTGCGACCCCGGTGCAGAACAACATGGAGGAACTGTTTAACCTGGTGACGCTGCTTCAGCCCGGCTTGCTGCGCACTGCCCGCGTCTTTCAGCAGCAGTTTGTTGATCGGCGCGACAAGCTCACCCCGCGCAACATGAATCAGCTTCATGATCTGTTGGCCGAAGTGATGGTGCGCAACCGGCGCTCCACGGTCGGTCTGGCCCTGACCCGGCGGATCGCCCGCACCGAGAGCGTGCCCCTGTCCCCCACTGAGCGTCTACTCTACGATGGCGTCTCCGCGTTCGTGCGTCGGCACTTGCACGCCGGGGGTGGGCGCGGCCCGCTTAACCGCATGACTCTGCTCTCGCTCCAGAGAGCCCTCGGCAGTTCTAGTTCCGCCGCCACCCCCGCCCTAGAGCGGCTCGCTCTGGACGAGCGGCTGCCCGCCGCCGAGCGCGAGACGCTGGGTGTCCTCGCTGATACGGCCCGCCGCCTCACCGATCACGCTAAGCTGAACCGCCTGAGCGAACTGGTGCGCGCCTTCCCCGATAAGCTGGTGATTTTTACCCAGTTCCGCGAAACCCAGGCGCTGCTCCAGCGCCGCCTGAGTGCGGACGGCGAACAGGTCGTTATGTTCCACGGCGGGCTGACCCGCGTGCAGAAGGAGGAGGCGGTCACGGCCTTCCGTGGCCCAGCCCGCCTACTGCTCACTACCGACGCGGGCAGCGAGGGTCGCAACCTCCAGTTCTGCAACGGCATTGTGAACTTCGATCTGCCCTGGAACCCGATGCGGATCGAGCAGCGGATCGGGCGGCTCAGTCGAATCGGCCAGGCCCGTGATGTCTATGTCTTCAACCTGGCTGCCGCCGACACGCTGGAGTCCGCCATCCTGCACCTGCTCGATGCCAAGATCGCTATGTTTGAACTCGTGATCGGCGAGGTCGATATGATCCTGGGCAACCTCGATGACGACCAGGAGTTTGAAGATCTGCTGGCTGATATGTGGGCCGCTGCACCGGACGAGGCGGCTTTCCATAGCGCCATTGATCGTCTCGGCGAGCGTTTGGTGGCGGCACGCGGAGCCTACCAGCGCCAGCGCGCCCACGACGATAAGTTGTTCGGCGAGCGATTTGCCCCGGAGTAGGGGCGCAGCAGATGCGCTCTTAGGCATGTTTCAATCTAGCTTGACAGTCTTGCGATGAAACGATGACGCGGTGAGGCGTTCCGTATCGCCTCATCGCCTCATCGCCTCATCGCAAGACTGTAAAGCTGAATGTACCCATTTTGAAACATGCCTTAGACATGGTTCGTATCTGCTTTAC
>CAIRFY010000211.1 GCA_903877945.1 uncultured Oscillochloris sp.
GGACAGCCCTCACCCCCCAGCCCCCTCTCCCTGAACGGGAGAGGGGGAGCCGAGCGCATCCTGATGAAGAAACTCCCCTCTCCCCGTGAGGGAGAGGGGCAGGGGGTGAGGGGGCCGGATCTGACTTTGCTCATGCCCTGAGATGACGTGCGTGCGACTTGCAGAACAACGCAGCATCGTGTACCATCATCATGAAGTCGTTGAACCGGGGGCGCGACCGCTCGTACCTGAAATATCCCCCGAGGCACGTTGGGAGGGAACCGTGGCAGGCAGCTACAACCGTGATCAGATCCGCGCCGCGCTGGCCGAGACGGACCCGGCGTATAGCTTTTATCTCGATCTTGAGACCGGGCAGGTGGTGAAGGTTCCCGACACCGAGGCGACCCCGGAGGCAGAGGCGTTGCGCACGAGTGTCATGGATGGGTACGGAGAACGGTTTCGCTACATACCTGGTGGCAACCCCGCACCCTCAGAGGCTGATGTGCTGAATTGGCTAGAGGCCGAGGGCATTTCGTGATCAATGCAAAATGCAAAATGCAAGATGCAAAATGTAAGGGCAGCAGATTTTTTTAATTGTCTCATCGCAGGCGGCATGTCACCCTGAGCGAAGCGAAGGGTCTGCCAGGAAACCGGGAGAGATGCTTCGCTCCGCTCAGCATGACATGTGACGCCGGAATGCTCAATAATTTCCACGTCCCTTAATGCAAAATTTTGCATTTTGCATTTTGCATTTTGCATTGATTCACGTTTCGTAAGGTTTGCCCGCCGCCGCCGGGCCTACTGAACGACCGATCAGACCGGCCAAGACGATAATTGTCAGCACGTAGGGCAGCATCTGGAGGAACTGGGTCGGGACTGGCCCGCCGAACAGTTCTACTCTCAGGATCTGGAAGCGGATGCCGAGAGCCTCGGAGAATCCGAAGAGCATGGCCCCCCCCGAATGAGCCGAACGGCGTCCACTTGCCGAAGATCATTGCTGCCAGGGCGATAAACCCCTTGCCCGCCGTCATGCCGTCGTCGAAGCCTCCCACTTTCTCTAGCGAGAGCCACGCCCCGCCTAGTCCGGCGATCATCCCGCTGATAACGATGTTGATGTAGCGCGTGCGGCCCACGTTAATGCCGACGGTGTCGGCGGCACGTGGGTTTTCGCCCACTGCACGCATACGCAGCCCCCAGCGCGTAGAGAAGAGGACCACGTGGGTTATCAACACCAACGCCAGCATGGCAAAGAAGATCGGCTTGCCCACAAAAAAGATCGGCCCGATGATCGGGATGTTACTAAGCCAAGGGATGGAAAACTCCGACAAGGTTGCCACGCTCTGGTCACTACCTAATGTCTGTAGGACGTTGACTTGGGGGACAATATACTGGCGGCGCAGGTAGCCGGTCATCCCAATCGCCAGGATGTTGATCACCGTGCCGCTGATGATCTGGTCGGTCTTAAAGCTGATCGAGAGCAGCCCGTGAAGGAGGGCGATCAGTCCACCGATCACAACGGCGGCGATCACACCCAGCCAGATGTTGCCCGTTGCCACATAGGCGGCAAAGCCAAAGCCTGCCCCGGTGAGCATCATGCCCTCAATGGCGATGTTGACGACGCCGCAGCGCTCGGCGTAGATCCCGGCCAGGGCACCGAGGGCCACCGGCGTCCCAAGGCGTAGGGTCTCGCTGATCATCGTCACCGCGTTTGTCGGCTGCTTGCCAGCGGCGACTCCGATCATGATGGCGGGAAACATCAACGCGGCGCTTGACCAGAGCAGCCAGGTTCCCGCCACGTGGGCGCGTGGCACACAGGCGATTGTGCCGGCGATGAGGTAGACGATAGCGATGAGGGTAAGCGCTGGGGCGGTGGGTACCTGAAGCGGCGGCTGTCCAGTCATAAACAGCAGCCTGGTAACGAGGGGTTTTTCGGCACGTAGCTGCGGCACAAAGGCGATGAGGAGAAACAGGCCGACCAGGAAGAAAAAACCGGCGATGATATGACGGCGCGTGATGCCCCGACGGCGCGTGGGCATGGGGTCATCCTTTCTCTGCTCCATGCTGCGCCACTATCATAGCACAAGATCGCGGCGGCTAGCCGATCTGCTATACTAGCGCGGCCTTCCAGAAAAACCTATCGAGGTGTGACGCTAAGACCAATACTTTACGAATAAGGAGTCTGTCGCCGCTCAGCCCTCACCCCCCAGCCCCCTCTCCCTGAACGGGAGAGGGGGAGCCGGAGGCGTCCTGGTGAGGAATCTCCCCTCTCCCCGTGAGGGAGAGGGGCAGGGGGTGAGGGGGCAAGGTCGGCTTATTCGAAAAGTATTGGACGCTAAGGCATGTTTCA
>CAIRFY010000212.1 GCA_903877945.1 uncultured Oscillochloris sp.
CCCCCGCGTGCGGGGGGGCTAGTCCATGTTGGCCGGCGTGATTGAGGCGATACCAGGTTCCCCCCCGCGTGCGGGGGGGCTCGGGGGGGTGATCGGCGGGAGCCTTTCTGCGAAGATATTTACAACTGTAGCATTATGCGCCCGTACCACTACGTCAACGGCTGACTCATTACGCCCATCCAATCCGCACCTGCGCGTACTCCGGATCCAGCATGGCGAGTTGATCACGAATGCGCTGGCGTAGGGCTATCGCGGGCTTCAGACAGTATTCCGCAGCGTCTTCTTCAGAAAGTTCGCCGTGCGGGAAGAGCAGTTTGCAGTAGCCCGCTGCCATGCGCGTGATCGCCGTGATGTCGCGCCGGTCATTAGTTCCGGTTATCGTGCTGCGCTGCTGTACGATCTGTTCGTAACCGGCGCGGGTGCGTAGGTGATGCAGCACATCCCCGAAGAAGTCCGCCTTGAACCCGATGCCTGTGGCAATAAAAGATTGTTCGATCCGGGGGAGTTCCCACCCCGGTAGTATGCCGTGAATGCGGTCAATAAAGGCGGTCTCGCTCAGAAACTCGGGTAGCTCGCGGAAGAGGTTTTCGTAGCGTGGACGCTTGTGTTCGTCCAGCGGAATGTTCGCGAGCAGCATCAGCCCCGCACTGGCCTCGACCTTCTGCACTCCGCCCCGCGCAAAGCTCCCCGACTCCAGGTAGTCTTTGAGCACGCCGATGATCTCACCAGGGTTGTTGAACGAGAGTGACTGCGCTTCATCGAAGACAACTAGATCGTAGTGGGTTAATAGCCCTGGCTGACGGCTCTGGTTGTTGTAGAAAAGGGCCGCCGCCGTCACTTTCCCGCCCGAGACCAGCCGTGCATGGCGCGACAGATTCAGGAAGACGAAGGATTTGCCCGTTCCCTTCGGGGCAAGTTCGATCATGTTGATGCGCTCTTGAACCAGGGGCAGCAGACGGGTTAAGAGGAGCATTTGTTGGGGAATACTGTAGGCATCAGGGTTGTAGCCCATGCTTGCAACCAACAGATCACGCCACTCGTCAAGCTCAAACCCCGCCCGCTGCTCACAGTACAAATCCAGGTCGAGGGTCGCGTTCTGCATCGGGCGGAAATCCACCATCCAAATCTGTCCCTCTTTCCGCGCATGGTCAGGTGGGTAGTATTGAAGTTTGCCCACCCCCCAGACCCCGCTGCCAAAGAGGAGCGGGTACTGATCCGCAATATGCCGTTCGATCCCGGCTTTGCGCTCATCAAGGCAGGGAACACCTAGACGCAACTCGTTGCGCTGAAGATCCACGCTCACACTGAATTGGTCGAGAACGGTGAGCGTCTCACCGTTCTGGAGGCGTGCCTTAAGCTGCTCTTTCTGATCACGGGTCGGCAGATGGTTGTTGAGGAAGCTGCGAATGCGCTCGCGGGCTTTGTCGTCTAACACGCCATCAGGTGTGTAGCGGGTGACGATCCATTCGCTGACGAAGGCGGGCACACTCCGTGTACCGAAGCCTGCCGCTTGCACCAGGGCTTTGTTGACGCAGACCTCGCCAAAAAGATCGTGCGCCTTTTCTTCGTAACGTTTGTGGACGGTCATACTTACTTGTACAG
>CAIRFY010000213.1 GCA_903877945.1 uncultured Oscillochloris sp.
ATTGATTTGTTCCCCCCCGGGTGCGGGGGGGCTTGGGGGGGGTGATTCAAACGACAACTGTCGTACTATTGGCTATCGGCTATCGGCTGTGATCATCGTCCTGTTCCTGCTAGCTAGTGCGGCCCCGCCCATCCCGGTGCAGGCTCTGGCACCCCGCGCACGTGCCGCCATGTCCGCCCATCCACCTTCGTTTGGCCTGAATAGCCACCTGGCCAGTCGTTACCCCGACCCCTCTTCGATGGATGTACCAGCCAGCCTGCTCAGCGATCTCAGCGTGGGCTGGGTGCGCGAGGACTTCCACTGGCACCGGGTCGAGCCGCGCCGCGATGCCTGGGACTGGACGTTCACTGATGCGGCGATGCGGGCGATCCTCAGCCGCAACATCCAGGTGCTCGGCGTCCTCGGGCCATCGGTGGGCTGGGGCACGCCCTACGCAGGCGATACACTGAACGATGTCTCCTACTATCCGCCTGATCCAGATGCCTTCGATGCCTACGTGCGCGCGGTGGTCACACGCTACCACCGCTACGTCCACCACTGGGAGATCTGGAACGAGCCAGATCTCGGCGTCTTCTGGCGGCCCCAGCCCGATGTCGCCGCCTATACACACCTGCTCATCCGCACGGCCGCCACCATCCGGGCGATTGACCCCGAGGCACAGGTGCTGGTTGGCGGCATCAACCCGTTCGATACCACTTTTCTGCGCGGTGTGGCCGAGAATGGTGGCTGGGGCAGTTTCGACATTATCGCCATCCACCCGTATGTTGATCCCTACGGCCCGGAGGATGGCAACCTGATCTCCGCCACTGACGGCGTGCGCGCCCTGGCTGATCGCTACGGCGAGAAGCCGATCTGGGCCACCGAGGTGGGTTGGGCCAGTGGCCCCAGCGACCGTGACCCCTCGGGGCGCGTAGACGAGCAGGCCCAGGCCAGCTATCTGACCCGTGCGATGCTCACGCTTTGGCAGGCCGGTGTCGAGCGGATCTTCTGGTATAACTTTAAGGATGATCCCGGCAACCCCTATGGTCTGATCCGTATCGGCACGGGCCGCAGTGACTATAGACCCCTCAAGCCGACCTACGCGGCGCTGCGCACCCTCAACCGCCAGCTTGCCGGGGCGACCTTCGTTGAGCGGCGGGATCTGTTCACCCGTAGTGTCCTGGCAGACTTCGACAGTGTACGTGGTTGGGGGCGTATCAACCAGCCCAACGGCACTTTGCGCACCAGCACGGCCCAGTCCCGTAGCGGCGGCACCAGCGCCGAGCTAGACTATCGCTTCAGTACCGCACAGAACGACTACGTGGCATTTGTGCGCGATCCGCCCATCCCGCTACCCGACCAGCCCTACGCCCTGGGTGTCTGGGTTTATGGCGACGGGAGTACCCACGGGGTGAAGGTCTGGCTGCGCGATGCCGAGGGCGAGCTACTCCAATACGTGCTCGGCACCGTAGGACCGCCGGGCTGGCACTTCATCTCTGCGCCGCTCGGCGCGGCGGTGGAGCCGGGGAACCACCTGGAAGGCCACGGCAACAGTCGGCTCGACTTCCCGGCCACGCTCGAAGCCATCGTCCTCGACGATGTGGTCGATAGCTTCATCGGCAGTGGGACGATCTACCTCGACGACCTGAGCGTAATTACGGGCCACGAGATCTACGACCTGCGCCTCCAGCGCGGCGCGGACTCCCTGGACGTACTCTGGTCGCCGCCGGGGGCGCGGGTGAGTCTGCGCACAACATCGGCCCAGGCGGGTCTGATCAGCCGTGACGGTGTTGAGAGCACGGTGCCTGCCCAGGATGGGTGGCTGAGTGTGAACCTGGGGCCAGCCCCGGTGTATCTGGGCCACCGGCGAGGAGGCGAGGAGGCGAGGAGGTGAGGAGGCGAGGAGGCGAGGAGGCGAGGAGGTGAGGAGGCGAGGACGCGAGGACGCCAGGAGTCGAGGACGC
>CAIRFY010000214.1 GCA_903877945.1 uncultured Oscillochloris sp.
GATACTCTGGTTTACGCCGCTAAAGCGGGTCTCGGCCACCCCCACCGTCCCGTTGGAATTATTGGTAAAAGTGGTTCCGGTAAAGGTCAGGATCCCCGTCCCGGTGATCACCCCGCCGTTGCTCAGATCGCCCAGCGTCGTCAGCGTCGTCGTCGCCGAGATAGTGACGGTCGCGCCGCCGTTCACCGTCAGTCCAGCCACGCTCATATTGGCGGCCAAGGTAGGCTGGTTCGTCGCGGCGTTGATCGTCACCGTGTCGGCTGTGGTGGGCACGACCCCACCGCAGCCGCTCCAGTTCGTCGGGTCGGCCCAGTTCGTTGAGGTGGTTCCCGTCCAGGTGCAGGCCGCCCCGAAGGTGATCTGCGGGGCGACGAGCAGGAATACGGCAACGAGGACGGTGATGATGGTGACGGATAGGAACAGTGGTGTGCGGCGCATAATTCCCTCCTCATAAGGGATCTGCCAGACGCCGGGAAGAGATGATGGGTTACGGGCGTTCTAGCGCATTGTAGCGGGCGGACAGATCCTCCGCCTCGGCAAGTTCGCGGCGGGCACCGAGGGCGCGCAGGGCGGGCAGGGCCTCGTCCAGGGCGGCGCGGCCATCGGCGATGCGCCCGAGGGCCGGGGCCAGTTCGGCCATCGCCAGCAGGGCGCGGGCGATCTCGTAGGGGTTGTCGGACTCGTGTAGGATGGCCAGGGTCAGGGCGAGTTGCTCCCACGCGGCGGTGGGGTCGCCGGTGGCGCTGAGCATCTCGGCGAGGACGCGGCGGCAGATGCCCTCTTCCGCGCTGGCATCCAGGCGCATGGCGATGGCCAGGGCCTGCTCGGCCAGGGCAAGGGCGGCGGTAAGGTCGCCACGCCGCAAGGCCAGTTCGGCCTGGTGACGGGTCAGTTCGGGCAGAAAATCCTCGGCCCCGGCGCGCTCGAACAGCTCAGCGGCGCGATCCAGGTCGGCGGCGGCGGCGGTGAGATCGCCGCGCAGCAGGTGGCTGGCCCCCAGGTTCATGCGCAGCGCCCCGGTGCCGTAGGCCGAGCCCAGGCGCTCGAAGATCGCCAGCCCGCGCTGGAACTGCACCACCGCGCCGTCCAGGTCGCCGCGCAGCTTGAGCAGGTCGCCCAGGTTGTTGGCGATGATCGCCTCGCCGTAGACATCGCCAATCGCCCGCTTCAGCTCGGCCCCGGCGCTGTAGTGGGCCATGGCATCGTCAAGGTGACCTAGGTCGTGGTTGATCAGAGCCAGATTATTGTGGGCGTCGGCCAGCCGGTTGAGGTCGCCGCTCTGCGTGGCCAGTTCCAGGCAGCGGGTGGTTAGTGCGTGGGCGTGGGCGTAATCGCCCAGGAGCGAATAGGTGCCGCCCAGCAGCATCAGGGCCTCGCCCTGGAGGTGCGCGAGTCCGTTGGTCTCGCAGCTCTTGAGCGCACGTTCGCCCCATGCCAGCGCCTGTGCGTAGTGCCCCTGGCGCTGGTGCAGCCCGGCACCCAGCAGCAGACAGCGCACGGCGGCGGGGTTCTGCGCGGCGTCGGGGAGCGCCAGGGCGCGATCAATCCAGACGAACGCGGTCTCGAACTCGGCGCGCTTCTCGTAGATCTGGGCGATGTGGTGGTGCAGACGGAGCTGGATGGCGAGCGACTCGGCGGGGGTGAGGGCGAGAGCCTGGTGATAGTGCGCCAGGGCCACGTCATACGCGCCGCCGAGGACGTGCAGCCAGCCGAGCCGCTCGTGGATCTCGGTGGCGTCTCGGTGTCCGGGGTCGGCGATCACGCCGCTGTCGATGATCCGCAGCGCCTGGCGGAGGAGGGTGATCGCCTCGCGGTTCGCGTAGCGCCGCTGGGCCGACCGCCCGGCCCGCAGGTGGTAGAGCAACGCCTCGGGCCAGCTTTCGGCCAGCAGATAGTGGCGAGCCAGCAGCGCCAGTAGTTCATCGCTCTGGCTGTCGTCGAACTGCGCGATCACCCGGGCCACCCGCCGGTGCAGCTCGCGCCGACGGGCGAAGAGCAGCGCGTCGTAGGCCACATCGCGGATCAGGGCGTGGCGGAAGAAGTAGGTATTTACGAGCGATGGCACGTCGGGAGCGATCATGCTTGCGCCGTCAAGCCGTTCGATCTGGCGAGCAAGATCCGCCGCTTGGGCCATCACCTCGGCCAGCACCGGGTAGGCGAAGCGCTGCCCTACCACCGCCGCGACCTGGAGCGTCTCGCGGGCGCGCTCCTCCAGGCGGTCGAGGCGGGCCGTGATCAGCCCCTCGACGCGATCCGGAACACCCATGGCGTCCGGCGAGCGGCGCAGGTGCCATCCGCCCTCGTCACGAACAAGATCGCCCGTCTCACGCAGGCTCTGCACCAGTTCTTCGACAAAGAGCGGGTTGCCCTGGGTCTTCTCCAGCAGGGCCAGCAACTCCGGGGGCGGTTGATCGTCGAGCAGGTGCTCCAGCAGCGCGGCGCTCTCCTGGGCCGAGAGTTCGCCGACTTCGATGTACAGGCCGTGAGCAAGATCGCGCCACGGCTCGGCGAAGGCAGGGTCAGGGCGGTAGCCCAGGGCAACGAGCAGCGGCACGTCGGCCAGACCCGCAACCAGCGAGCCGATCAGATCGAGCGAGAAGGCGTCGGCCCAGTGCAGGTCGTCGAGGACAATAACGCTCGGGTGGCGGATGGCTGCGCCGCGCAGCAGGGCCAACACGAGGTCGCGCAATCGCTCGACACGCTGCTCGGGCGTGAGCGCGGCCGTGAGCGGCGTCTCGTCTATTGGCAGACCCAGCAGCTCGCCGAGCAGCGGCGCGAAGCGGCTCACCTCGGGGGCGAGGTCGTCCAGACGGAGTGCGACGGCCTCGGCGGGGATGAGGGCGGCCAGTTCTGGCGCAAAAAAGACCCGCAGCAGGGCGCGCAGCGTCGAGGCGGGGCTTGTTTGCATGTAGCTCTGGCTCCCGACGCGGTAGACGGTCGTCGGCGTCCCCAGATGGAGCAGCGCCTCATCAATCAGGCGAGTCTTACCCGTGCCCGCCGCGCCCGCCAGGGCAACCACCCGCCCCGCGCCGGTCATGGCCTCCCGCCCGGCGGCGAGCAGGCGACCCAGTTCGTTATCGCGCCCGACCAGCCCTTGCGCAACGGGGGCATTGCGCAGCGTGTGGGCAAACGACAGCAGGCCCAGAGCCTCGGCCAGCGGCACCGGATCGATCACCCCCTTGAGCAGCACCGGCGGCAGGTCACGGACGATGGCGCGGTGGGCCACCGCCCGCCGCGTACTCGGCGAGAGGATCACCGCGCCCTCGGCGGCCACGCCCATCAGCCGCGCCGCCAGGTTCACCGGCTGCCCCATCACCGTGTACTCGTGGCGGATCGCCCCGCCGACTGTGCCCGCAAAAACCACCCCGGTGTTGATGCCGATCTTTTGTGACAAGAGCAGATTGTCTGTTCCATCATTGGCAATCCGCAATCTCCAATCGGCAATCAACTGGGCAATCTCACCATTCGCCTCCACCAGCGCCTCGCGCAGATCGAGGGCCGCGCACAGCGCCCGCTCGGGGTCGTCCTCGTGGGCCACTGGCGCGCCAAAGAGCGCCATCAGCTTATCGCCGTGCGTGTACATATCGACCTTGTTGACAATCCCGCCGTAGCGGTGGATCGTCTCCTGGGCGCGGCGATAGTAGGCGTTCAGTACCAGGGCGGCCGTCTCGGTATCGTCGCCGAGCAGATCGAGGAACTGGCTGAAGGGCCAGAAGTTGGCAAACAGCGTGGTGACCGGACGAAACTCGCCGGTACTGGCCGCATCACCGCTGAGGAAGCGCTGCGGCAGGCCGTAGGGCAGGTAGGGCCGTAGGGCGGCGATCAGATCGAGCAACTGCGGCAGCGGTGCCTGCGCGTCGGCTGGTGCCGCGAGGCTACTGGTCGTTGGGAGGGGCGGTGGCGCAGCGCTCGTGAGCAGAAAGAAACCGTTCTGCCGCTCACTCGTAACCGCCGTGTGCATCTGGGCCAGGGTAGTGTCGGAGATCACCACCTCGCCGGGGGATGCGATCTCCTGCGCTGTCGCCACGCGGTTGATATGATGGCCCGTGACCACCAGTTCAATATGCTCGGGGCTGCCGACGTGCGCGGCGAAGATCGGGCCGCTGTGGACGCCGATCCGCAGGCGCAGGCAGAAGGTACCGACCGGCGTGGACACGGCGGCGAAGTCGGCCATCCGCCGCTGCATGGCCAGGGCCGCGCTGGCCGCCAGCGCGGCGTGGGCGTGGCCAAGGGCGTCCGCATCAAAAAAGACGGTCAGTGCATCGCCGCCAAACTTGAGCAGGCTGCCGCCGTGAGCGTGGATCTCCTCGGTCAGTGCCCCGAAGAGGGCGGTGATCAGCGCCGAGATCTCCTCGGCACCCTGTTTGCCAATCGTGCTGAGCTGGCCCGAGAGTGCGGTGAAGCCGGACAGATCCGCGAAGAGGATCGAGCCGTGCCAAAAGGCCCCGCTGATCTGGCCGGGGGCAGGTCGCTGGAGTTGGGCACGCAGGACGGGGGCAGGCACGTAGGAGCTGATCGCAGCGAGCGCCGCACGCAGTCGTACAACGGCGGTGTCATGAGCGAGCGTGCGGGGAGATCCGCCGCTCAGTTCACGCCAGAGATCACTCCCGAGTAGATCGAAGAGGAACTCACGGTCAAGATGAGTGTAGGAAACCATACCTCGGAGTCCTCACCGATAGGATATTCCGATCTAGGTAGTAGGTATAGAACGAGGGATAACTTCCACATTGTAGCACTGGTCAGAGGGGCTGACTGAGAAGCTGTCTGAGAAGTCACCGCCCCCCTCCCAACCTCCCCCCGATGGGGGGAGGAGTCGACTCCCTCCCCCATCGGGGGAGGGCTGGGGAGGGGGAATCGCAGGAAATGTAACCTTTTCAGACAGCTTCTGATGAAGATCTCATAACTTCCGGTAAC
>CAIRFY010000215.1 GCA_903877945.1 uncultured Oscillochloris sp.
AGTTCACTGCTTCGCCCCTACTCGATTGGTACCACAATTGTTACTTTCGTGCCTTCACCGATTGCCGACTCCATATCGGCCTGACCACCGACAAGGCGGGCGCGCTCATCGATATTCAGCAGGCCGAAGGAGCCGCGCTTCTCATAGGTGCGCAACACGGCGGCCTTGTCGAACCCAGCGCCATCGTCCTGCACAACCGTGTGCAGCAGCTTCGGCTCGTTGTGCATCCGCACCCAGATGTGCTTGGCCTTGGCGTGCTTGAGGGCGTTATTCACCGCCTCTTGGATGATGTTGAAGAGCGTGCCCTCGGTCTTCGTATCGAGATGAATATCGCCGAGCCGATCAGTCTCAAGCACAATCTGCGTCCCGGCGCTGTTATTTTTGAAGCGCTCAAGGTACTGCTCCAGCGTCACCTTCAGGCCCTGGGTCTCCAACACCAGCGGGCGCAGCTCAAACAGCATCGTGCGAATCTCGTAGGTGGTGCGCTTCGCGAGGGCGCTGAGCTTATCCAGTTCGTCGATCACCCGCTTCGGGTCGCGTTCGAGCAACTTCTTGATAAACTCCGCATTCATCACAATCGCCGCAACCGACTGGGCCGGGCCGTCGTGCAGGTCACGGGCCAGTTGGTGGCGCACCTCCTCCTCCTTCGAGAGCAGCTTGGTGCGCTCCTCCTTGAGATCGAAGATCAACTGGGCGTTATGCAGAGCAATGATCGCGTAGCCCGCCAGCGCCGTGAGCATATCAGTTTGCTCGCCGGTGAACGAAGTCGCCCGATCCGTCGCCACCACCATCAGTCCGTAGGTGCGCAAGGCCGCCCGCAGCGGCACGATACAGGCGCTTCGGCAGGTGCGCAGCGTATCAAAGACCTGGAGGTCGCGCTGCTTGCTAATATCGACCGTGCGCGATTCGGTGGATCGCAACACATCGGCCAGACCGTCCTTGGTCAGCGTCAGTTTGCGGGACTGGTCGGAGATACCGAGTGACTCGCTTGCCGCCACATACAGTTCGTTCTCCTCGCCAGAAGAGAGCAGCACAAAGCCGCAGGTGTAGGGCACCAATCGGCGACTCTCACGCAGAGCGGCCTCCAGCACATGGCGGTAGTCCATCGTCGTCGAGAGCGAGTAGGCCACCTCATAGAGCGAGCGCATCTGGTCGCGGTAGGCGCGTGCATCAATCAGAGCTTGCTCCGACTGCCGCTCGGCCACGGCCACGCTCTGCCGGTTGCTCTCGCTCCAGCGCTCGGCCAGGGCGTTCGTGATCCAGGGAACGAGGCTCAGCATCAGGCTGCGCAGACCAAGCCCCACATACTCCAGAATCGCGATGGGGCGCAAGTCGATATAGTAGCGCGAGCCGAGGAAGGCCGTTATGTAGAAGATCGCGGCCATGATCCCGGAGAGCAGCCCAACCGATGAATGTTGACGGATGGCCGCGTTGATCAGCGGCAACATATAGAGGGGAAAAAAGATCGCGTACTGATCGCCGCCGAAGAAGGCCATCAGCGAGATAAACCCAATATCGATCAGATAGGCCAGGCTGATCAGATGCCCGATGCCGGGCAGGAACACCGCCAGACTCGCCAGCAGGCTGAAGGCCGTGTAGGCCAGGAGCATCACCACCAGCGGGTTGCTATCGATTCGGATCGGCCAAATCGGCTTGATGGTAATGAACTGTGTGATCGCAAAGAGCAGCAGGATCATCATCCAGCGGGCGAGGGTATAAAACTGCTCGCCGCTCAGGAACTTCCGGCGATCAGATCCTGCGCCGGGTGGGTTTGGGGAAGGGATCGTCGTTGTGCTTACCTTCACGGGTACCTCATGCGGAGCATTGAGCGTTAAAAATTGAGAACGAACACGCGGAGCGCACCAGCAGTAGCGACAAGGGGGTCTCTCCTACCACACCTCTGATTGTAAACAGCGCACGCCACTATTTTCAATTCTCAATTTTTAACCTCACCACTGCCTCCATCAGAGGGTCTTCAAAGTCTCCAGGGTTGCGCGTACCGCATCGGCCGACTTCTTCACCAGAGCCTTCTCTTCGTCGTTCAGCGGCAGTTCGATGATCTTCTCAACGCCGCCGGCCCCCAGCACCACCGGCACGCCGAAGTACATGTCGCTCAGGCCGTACTCACCATTCAGGTAGGCCGCCACCGGGAGCACGCGCTTCTTATCCTTGATCACCGCCTCAACCATCTGAGCGGTGGCCGCCGCCGGGGCGTAGTAGGCGCTGCCGGTCTTCAGCAGGTTCACGATCTCGCCACCGCCCTTGCGCGCCCGATCCACAATCGCCTCAAGCCGGTCGGCGGCGATAAACTCGCTCACCGGGATGCCGGAGATCGTCGAGAAACGCGGCAGCGGCACCATCTCGTCGCCGTGGCCGCCCATGAGCATGGCCTGAATATCCTCGACCGAGACGCCCGTCTCCAGCGCAATGAAGGCGCGGTAGCGGGCGCTGTCGAGTACGCCGGCCTGACCGATCACCCGATTCTTGGGAAAACCGGCCGTCTCGGCGGCCACGTAGGTCATCGCGTCCAGCGGGTTATTCACCATAATGATCACGGCGTTGGGCGAGAGCGGGGCCGCCTTCGAGATACAGTCGCGGGTGATATTCGCGTTGACCTTGATCAGATCCTCGCGGCTCATGCCCGGCTTGCGCGGCGCACCCGATGTCACCACAATCACATCCGAGCCGGCGGTGTCGGCGTAGTCATTCGTACCCGTCACCCGCACATCAAAGCCCTCAATCGGCGCGGCCTCGAAGAGATCCAGACCCTTGCCCTGTGGGATTCCGTCCACGACATCCAGCAGCACAATATCGCCCAGCTCCTTGGCTGCCAGCCAATGAGCGGTGGTCGAGCCAACAAACCCAGCGCCGATAATGCTAATCTTCTTCCGCATAGCAGCCTCTCGCTTTCTTTATTAGGGGTGGAGTATCGTGTCGCAGCGCCATACGATAGAACTCTGGCGACGTACTCAGCAGCATAGCGCATTGTATCACAGGACGATACGGGGTCGGTACTCACTAGGATCGTTGCAAAATCACCCTCCGGCCCTCACCCCCGGCCCCTCTCCCCGTGAGGGAGAGGGGAGATATTCCGCAACAGGACACGTCCGACTCCCCCTCTCCCGTTCAGGGAGAGGGGGCTGGGGTGAGGGCATGTCTAACGATAGACAAGCGGCAGGAGCACACGCGAGGGTACGCCTCCGGCACCGAGGGGCTGCGGCCCGCTCGCCCAGCGCACCTGCCCCACGTGATGCCCGCCCAAGGTGACATCCACCAGGGCGTCGGGCGTCCCGCAGCCAGGGATTTCACTGACGGTCGGCACGTCCAGGGCGTACACGATCTGACCACCAAACAGCCGCGTCGTCGCCTCGGCGCAGCGCACCCCGCCGATGGTCGCCGTCGCCACCTGCCCCGGCACGGGCGACGGGCCACCGGCGACCGCGTAGATCGTCATCGGCGGCGCGGGCATGGACTGCGCCAGGCTAGACTGACTCTTCTGCGTCGTCAGCGATCCGTGCAGCGGCAGCGTGATCGCCTCGGTTGATTCGATCCAGTAGCCATGCCCGTACTCCAGATCAGACAGGTCGTTCCACGCCAGGGTCGTCGGTGAGTAGAGCTTCCAATGGTCGGCGGTATCCGCCAGATTGTAGCCGTAGACCGCCGTGTACGTCCCAAAAATACCCTCCAGCGCCACCGTTATCGGACGCCCCACCACCGGGTAGGCGAAGATGCTCCAGCCCGGCCCGGCAATCGGTACCATGACACTGCTCGTCAGCGCGTACAGCCCCGGCCCCTGGGTCGGGATGGAGGCCATGTTGTAGGCCATGTCCAGCGTCGTGGTGATCGCCGTCCACGCCGTCGCCGTCGGGCTGCGGTAGTAAACCTGGATGCCGGACTCCTCCCCGGCGGGTACGTCGCTGTCTAGGTAGCTGAAGCTGAGGGCGCTGCCGGTCAGGTTCGGGGCATTGGGCACCGGCGAGGTGGTGAACTCGTAGCCCTGCCCGATCAGCGAGGCCCACGGCGGTAGCGGCGGCAGGCTGCTGGTGGTCTGGAGCAGCAAGAACTGGCCGAGGGCGAAGGTGAGGCTGTCCCCCATCAGCAGCACGTCGCCTTCGGCGGACGAGACGGGAGCGCCGCCGGTACGGGAGAAACCGCCACCGGTGCGGGAGAAACCGCCGCCGGTGCGGGAGAAACCGCCGCCGGTGCGGGAGAATCCGCCGCCGGTGCGGGAGAATCCGCCGCCGGTGCGGGAGAATCCGCCGCCCGTGCGCGAGAATCCGCCGGCGTTCCCGCCCATCGCAAAGCTCGTCACCGTTTCCCAGGTCGGCGTTGGCCCATCGGTGGTGTGCAGGTGGATGTACGCCCCTTGCAGCGGATAGGCCAGGGTGAAGGTGCCGGAATAGACTCCGCTTCCCATCGCGGTGAGGGTGATCGTTGGCGGGTGCGGGTCGTCATCCAGCGGGTAGAGGTCGGCACGCAGCCCGGTCGCCCCCGGCGGCACCCCGCTCACGGTTACGTCCAGGGTCACGGATGTGACAGGTGTCACCTGGATGCTGGGCTGCCAGGCGGGTTGACTGGTCAGAGTCAGGCGTTCATTACCGGCCGCAATCGTTTCACAGCCGAAGCGAGTTGGCTCAAACAGGCAGAGCCGGTCGCCGACGCGGGCACCACGGGCCAGCACCTGATCACTGTTCGCCCGCCCGAGCGAGGTCAGTTGGAGGGCGGGGCTACCGTGACTCTGCTGGAAGAGGTAGGCCCGCGCCGTGAGCGCAGGCAGCGTCCGCTCGCCGGTGACGTTCACGGTGTAGAAGATCGGCACATCCAGGCGCACCGTCGGCGTGAGCGGGTCCACCGAGGTAATCTCGGTCAGCGGCAGCGGCAGATGGAGAGGGCCAGACGGCAGCGTACTCAGCGGCAGGGTCGGCGTGATCAGGGCCGGGTAAAACGTCTGGATGGTGGCCCAATCGGCACGTCCGGTGGTCTGGTTGGAAAAGGTCGCATTGCAGCCCGGACTCCAGCTTGCGCTGGTCTGATACTGCCAGGTGGCGGTGTAGCTATCGCCCATCAGTCCAGGGCACGTGGTGACCGCCGTAATCTGGCCGTTCTTCAACCCAACGTAGTTATCTTCGAGGAAGAAGAGATAGTGACCAAGCTCATGGACGAGGGTGCGCGGCCAATCCTCGCTGAGGTTGCCGGTGGTGGAGCCAAAGCGGTTCCAGATCGCACCCATGCGGACTTGGCCAGGATCGTACAGCACCGTTTGCGTGATCGGGTCAGTGACTTCCTGGCCGACCACGCCGCCGATCATCGCGGAGGGCCGTACCCGGTTGGAGGCGTAGATCCGAATGTCGGCGCGATCCCAATTCTCGCGGTCGTAGAAGATGGTGACGTTGCCGAAGGCGGCCTGGCCGTGGCTGGCCTGGAAGAGCAATTCCGAGGCGCGGGCGAGATCCGTCTGGAGTTGGGCCATAAAACGGGTGTCGTAGCGGGCGTCCCACTCCAGGGAGACGCTCAGGTCGAAGAGGGCCAGGGGGTGATTCAGCGAGACGGTGACGGTCTGCATGCCAGATGCGGTCACAGGCGTGCCGCTGACGCCATTGGTGGTGGTCAGAATATTCGTGGCGTAGAGACGCACGGTTTGCGAGTAGGCGTTGGCGTAGGCACCGGGCAGTGACACCGGAGCCAGGGCGATCAGGGTATCGGAGATGGCGAGCGTGCCACGTCCGCCAAGGTAGCCAAGCGCGTCGGTAGTGTAGGCCGGGGCGTTGGTCGAGGCCGCAAAGAGCTGTTGGTCACGGGACGTGGCATCGTTGAGGCGGAAGACGATGGCACCGGGCTGCCCCTTGTTTTGGGAATCCACGACGCGCACCTGGGTGCCGCGCACGCGGAAGGGGAAGGTGGTGGCGGAGGCGTCGGGGTGCTGGAAGAGGGGCGTGCCGTTACGACCGCTGCTCAGCGACGGGTAGGCGATGAGGCGCACCACTACGTTATCGGACTGGCCGAAGAAGCCGGAGGCGAAGGTGTCCCAGGGGAAGACGTGCTGCACCCCGGTGGTCTTCACGCGCAGCGCCCAGGCGACCAGGGTGCCGGTATTCGCGGCGACCCCATCGGTCACGGTCAATGTCCACTGGCCGAGCGGGTTCTTGCCGTTGAGGCTGGCGAGCGTGCCGCTAGGCTGGAAGGCTCCGTTGAAGGGGGCGGTCGCGGTGAGAATCGAGGTTGCGGCATGGTCGGAGAGGACGAGGCCGGTGATGTTCGCCCCGCCGCCACCCATACCCGCCGCAAAGAGCGGCACCACCGTGCCATCAGGCGCGGTGAGGCTGGCGCTTAGGTCGCTGACCAGCGGGTGGCTGATGGTCAGTTCGACTTCGACATCGCTGATCGTGCCGACCGTGCCGTTGATGGGCGTGGCAATGTTTAATGCTGAGGTGATCTGACCCAGGTCGGGGATAGTGGTCGGCGTGGCGGGATAACCGGGAAAACGCTCGGGCAATGTCGCCAAATACGTCGTCACTGCGCCCGCAGCGGGCATGGCTGGCTTCCAACTGCCGCCGCCGTCGAGCGAGTACTGCGCCTGTACTGCTCGGATCGGATCGCCCTCGGCGTCGGTGAGGGCGTAGGGGATGGTGATCGGGGGGCTGCTGAGAATCACCGGCGTCGAGTAGAAACCGGCGGCGGACGTGCGAACCGGGCGGGCGACGGTCACGGCGGGCGGGTTGTTCGGCATCTGGGCGCGGGTGTCAACGTGGTTCAGGTACACTCGGCTCGGCCCATTATTGCCGAGCAGAATATCGACGGTGCCATCGCCGTTGAGATCACCCAGCACCACGCTCTGGGTGGCGCTGCCGCCGGGGTTGAGCGGAGTGGCCGTTGGTGTGACGTTCCCCAGCCCGTCGTTCAGGTAGACCCGGCTCGGCTGTCCATTGTTGCCGATGATAATGTCGAGGGCACCGTCGCCGTTGACATCGCCTAGCGCCACGCTCTGAACGTAGTTGCCGGCGGGGTTGACTGGGGCGGGTATTGGCGTGACATGTCCTTGCCCGTCACGCAGGTTCAGGTAGACCTGGCTTGGCTGGATCCAGTTACCGAGCAGGATGTCGAGGGCTCCATCGCCGTTGAGATCGCCCAGCGCCACGCTCTGAGTAGCGTTACCGCCGGGGTTGAGCGGGATGGTCGTTGGCGTGAAGGTTCCGTGCCCGTTGTTTAGATAGACCTGGCTCGGCCCGTTATTGCCGAGCAGAATGTCGAGGGTACCGTCACCGTTGATGTCGCCCAACGCCACACTCGTGGTGGTGTTGCCGCCAGGGTTGAGCGGGCTGGCCGTTGGCGTGAAGGTTCCCAGCCCGTCGTTCAGGTAGACCTGGCTCGGCTGCCCCGAGTTGCCGAGCAGAATATCGAGGCTGCCGTTACCGTCGAGATCGCCCAGCGCCACGCTTGTGGTGGAGGTGCTGCCAGGGTTGAGCGGGCTGGCCGTTGGCGTGAAGATCCCCAGCCCGTCGTTCAGGTAGACCTGACTCGGCGCTCCATAGTTGCCAAGGACGAGGTCGAGCGCCCCGTCGCCGTTGAGATCGCCCAGCACCACACTGTAGGTGGGGTTGCCGCTAGGGTTGAGCGGGGCGGCTACGGCGGTGTATCCGCCCTGCCCGTTGTTCAGGTAGATTTGGCTCGGCTGCCCGAAGTTGCCGACCACAACATCGAGGGTGCCGTCACGGTTGATGTCGCCCAGCGCCGCGCTCTGGGTGCGGTTGGCGGCAGCAGAGTTGAGCGGGGCGGCGGTCGGGGTGAAGTTCCTCTGCCCATCATTCAGGTAGATCAGGTTGCCGAGCAGAATGTCAATCGCACCATCGCCGTTGAGGTCGCCCAGCGCCACGCTCTGGGTATGATTGCCGTCGGGGTTAAGCGCGGTGGACGTGGTGGTGAAACTCGCCTTGCCGTTGTTCAGATAGATCTGGCTCGGCCCATCATTGCCAAGCAGAATATCAACGGTGCCGTCGCCGTTGATGTCGCCCAACACCACACTCGTGGTGAAGTTGCTGGCAGGGTTGAGCGTGATCGGGGCAGTTGCGGTGAAGCCGCCCAGCCCGTCGTTCAGGTAGACCTGGCTTGGCTGCCCATAGTTGCCGAGCAGAATGTCGAGCGCCCCGTCGCCGTTGAGGTCACCGAGCGCCACGCTCCGGGTGGGGTTGGCGGCGTTGAGTGAGGACGCCGTTGGTGTGAAGTTCCCTAGCCCGTCGTTCAGGTAGACCTGGCTCGGCTCGCCATCGTTGCCAAGCACGAGGTCGAGGCTGCCGTCGCCGTTGAGGTCGCCCAGCGCCGCACTCTGGGTGCGATTGGCGACGGGGTTGACCAGGGCGGCCGTTGGGGTGAAGTTCCCCAGCCCGTCGTTCAGGTAGACCTGGCTCGAACCGGTATATTCGCTGAGGAGGATGTCGAGGGTGCCGTTGCCGTCGAGGTCGCCCAACGCCACACTATGGGTGTCGTTTCCGCCAATCGGGTTGGCCGTTGGCGTAAAATTCCCCCGCCCGTCGTTCAGGTAGACTTGGCTGTTCTCCCAGTCGTTGCAGAGGACGAGGTCGAGGCTCCCGTCGCCGTTGAAGTCGCCCAGGGCCGCGCTCAGGGTGCGGTTGCCGCTAGGGTTGATCGGGGCGACCGTGGCGGTGTATCCGCCCCTCCCGTTGTTCAGATAGACCTGGCTCGGCTGTCCCGAGCTACCGAGCACGAGGTCGAGGGCACCGTCGCCATTCAGGTCGCCCAGCGCCACGCCAGAGGTCGTGAGCGTCTTTGTCTGATTCAAATACAGCGGTGGCTTGAACGTCGCTGGCGGCAAGCTCGGGGCGACAGGGCTGCCCTTGCTGTCATTGAGGTAAACCTGGCTCGGTTCGAGACTGTTGCCAAGCAGGATGTCGAGTGTCCCATCACCGTTGATGTCGCCCAGTGCCACGCTCTTGGTGGTGATGCCGCCAGGATTGAGCGGGGAGGCAGTCGCGATGAAGCTCCCCATGCCGTCGTTGAGGTAGATCTGGCTCGGCTCGTAATTGTTACCGAGGAGAATATCGAGGGTACCGTCACCGTTGAGGTCGCCCAGTGCCACGCCCCGAGTGTCGTTGCCGACGGGGTTGAGCGTGAAGGGCGGAGCGGTGAATCCACCCGCCCCGTCGTTCAGATAGACCTGGCTCGATTCATAGGTGCAGCTTGGAGTACAGTTGTTGGTTGCACCATTATTGCCGAGGAGAATATCAAGGCTGCCGTCGCCGTTGAGGTCGCCCAGCGCCATGCTCGCGGTAGTATTGCCAGCGGGGTTGATCGGGGCGGCGGTCGGAGTGAAGCCACCCAGCCCGTTGTTCAGGTAGACCTGGCTCGGCGCTCCCGAGTTGCCGAGCAAAATATCGAGGCTGCCGTTGCCATCGAAGTCGCCCAGGGCCACGCTCGCGGTGGTATTGCCGGCGGGAGCGGGGTTGATCTGGATTGCCGTGGCCGCGAAACCACCCAGCCCATTGTTCAGGTAGACCTCGCTTGGCGCTCCCGAGTTACCGAGTAGGATGTCGCGAAATCCATCGCCGTTGAGATCGCCCAGGGCCACGCTCGTGGTCGTATTGCCGGCGGGGTTGAGCGTGATCGGGGCGGTCGGGGTGAAGCCGCCCATCCCGTTGTTCAGATAGACCTCGCTCTGCCCCGCTGCCCCCGAACTGCCGAGGACAATGTCGGGGATCGTGTCACCATTGAGGTCGCCCAGTACTATACTCGTTGCCGGAGGGAGCGCGGCACCCGTGGCCGTGAAACTCCCCATCCCGTCGTTGAGGTAGACCTGGCTCGTTCCTATCCGGCTCGTTCCCACTCCTACGTAGTAGTTGAGGACGAGGTCGGGGCTACCGTCGCCGTTGAGGTCACCCAGCGCCATGTTATAGGTGCCGCCAGGGGCATTCGTCACATCCAGCGGAGGACGGAATGGCACGCTCGCGGCGGCAGCGCGGGCCGTAAGAACAGGCGGCACACTGGGCAGCAGTGAAACCACGAGCAGCATGACGAGCAGCGGTAGGACACGACGAGTCAACCGATGAGCCATGAGCAAGCCTCCATTGTTCGGTCCTTGGGCGGGGCGATCACCCCACTGGATAACGTAGGTTCAAACCAACCATTCCAGCGAGCCTGTTCGTCGTATAAGCCTCGGCCCGAAACAAGGCGGCACGGTCAGCATAGTCAGGGATTGGGGTGCCGTGGGCCAGGGCGTGACGCCGACCCTACGGGATGTCTGTGACTACCGCAATCCTAGTGGAGTTGTCGTGTGGAGTTGAGGCTTTAGCCAGAGAGCGACGCCTAAAGGCGCGGATCCTCATTCACAGCCTGTGTAGGATTGCGATGTGGAGTTCATACGCCTTCACGAGCTTTGGTGAACGTGACCGTAATGCGGGCGTATGAACACACATCCAGTCGAATGATAAGAATTTTGGACGAGTACATTGTGGTTTGTAAACCATGGTTATGATAGCACAACGAAACCCCAGACGCAGCCACATCGGAGGAGCAGATCAGCTTTACCGTTTGGCAGCGAGGAGAGGACTGCATATCGAGCAGGTGCTGCGCCAGTTCTCCACCGCCGATGTGCTTGCTCAGGTGTTCACGACCTACCGTAGCGATGTGGTTGACCGGGCCTACCACCAACTGCGCACCACCGAATCACGTCTCGCGTTTTCGCCCTGGGGTGCTGGAGGCACTCGCCCAGTTGAGCAGCAGCACCCAGGTTGATGAGGCTGCGCGGTTGCTGCGGGAATCCGGCGGCGATGCCACCAGCGCGGCAACTGCAGTGGGCTTACTGGATCAAATTCGTGAGGTGCGCGAGCAGTTTGAGAGTCTGGATCGGTTGCTTCAGCTCATTGATGTGCGCCATAGCCAGTTTGTCGATTCTGCGGTGCGCTCGGTGGAGTTGCGACTGGCCGCCAGCACCACCACCAGTGGCCAACTACACGCCGTCCTCACCGCGATGCTGGGCGATGCCGCGCACCCCGACCTAGCAAATGCAGGCGGGGAGGTGATCAGTCTGTACAGCCTGGGGTTGCTGGATGAACAGTCGCTCGCCCCGCCTGGCCGCGCCGCGACCGTCTTTGCGGCGGAGACCCCGGTGTCGACGGGGATCTCTGACGAAGATCGGCAGGAGGCGCGCAGGCGCACCTTGCTCCAACTGACCCGCGCCATCGGGCGGGATCGCGTCAAACGCTACGCTGCAACCCTGCTCGAAGGCCGCGAGCAGCTACACGCCGCTGAGATCACGCTGGCGGGCGCCGACGAACTGCCGCTGGTGATCTACCTGCGCCAATACGGCGTCGATGGCTCGCTGGGCTATGTGGTTGAGGAGGTGCCGGATGCCACCTGGGTCGAGCACGATGGCGTCGGCTTTCGGGACTTTCTGCTGCGCCGGACTCGGTGACTTTGTGACAGGGTGACTTTGTGACAGGGTGATACGGTGACAGGGTGACTTTGTGACAGGGTGACTTTGTGACTGGGTGACTTTGTGACAGGGTGATACGGTGACTGGGTGACTTTGTGACAGGGTGATACGGTGACTGGGTGACTTTGTGACAGGGTGATACGGTGACTTTGTGACAGAGAGTCACCGCGTCACCGCGACACCGCGACACCGCGTCACCGCGACACCGCGACACTGCGACACCGCGTCCCCGCGACACCGCGACACCGCGTCACCGCGACACCGCGACACCGCGACACCGCGTCACCGCGACACCGCGTCCCCGCGTCCCCGCGTCACCGCGACACCGCGTCCCCGCGTCACCGTGTCACCCTGTCACCGCGTCACCGCGTCACCAAGTCACCAAGTCACCAACCGTGTCACCAAGTCACCCAGACATCGCGAGATCGCTCCTCCACGCCCTGCTCGACCGCTTCGAGCAGCCGAACCGCCAGCAGGTGGCGCGTGTGCGCCTGAGCGAGCGTGAGTACCCAGCCTATTACTCGCACGAGGACGCCGCGCCGCGCCACGACACCAACGCGGCGCTGGAGCGACTCGCCCACGAGGGGGTGGTTGTGCTGCGCTGGCACCAATGGGAGGAGGGCAACTGGCTCGCTGCGGTTGACCTACGCCCGGAGGGTGCGCCCACGCTCTATCGGCTGCTCACCCGCGCCCCACGGGCGACGCAGGAGGATGCGCTGCGCACCCTGCTCAGTGCGCAGACGCCTCTGCCCGGCTGGCACGCAGCATTTCTCGCCTGGGCGATCTCCGAGATCGACACCCACCGGGCCGCGCCGCCGCTTGATCGCGAGGATCTGGCGACCTCAGCAGATCTCCTACGCGCCCTTGCAGGCGTCGCCACACTGGAGGCACCCACGCTTGAGCGTACGCTGAGCGTGCGTCTGTTTAGCAACAGCAAGCGGCTCAGCGGCCTGCGGGGCAAGCTGCTGCGCGTACTCCGACGGCATGATCCCGATGCGCCGCTCTACGGCGATGATGATGACGCGCTCCTGCGCGCCCACCAACTCGACCGTGCGCCAGAGTATGTGCCACTCGCGGGATCGCTCAGCCTCAACCTGCCCACATCCGCAGCACCCCTAGATCTCGCGCCGTTCTGGCCATCGGTGGCGCTCCCAGCTCCGCTGCTGCGAACCGCCCAGGTTGCCGACCTGAGGGCACGTGTCGTCATCACGGTCGAGAACCTGACCAGCTTCAGTGAACTGTGCGCGATCCGCCCGCCCGATGTCTTCGCCATCTACACCGGGGGCTTCGCCAGCCCAACGGTGATCGGCCTCGTACGTGCGATCACGCAGGCGGATCCCGCCGTCATCCTCTGGCACTGGGGCGACTTGGACGCCGGCGGGCTACGCATCCTGGCCCACCTGCGGGCGAACCTGGGCGCGGTGGGTGCGCTGGCGATGGATGCCGAGACATTTGATGCCTTCGCCGCCGCAGCCCAGCCGCTCACGGTGGCGGATCGGGCGAGCCTGCGGGAGCTCCAAAAGCATGCGGCCCTTCACGATTGCGTCGGGCTGATTGATCGGCTGCTGGCGGCAGACGCGAAGCTTGAGCAGGAGGCGGTGCCCGCTGCGGTGGCACTCGTCAGCCCTCACTCCCCAGACCCGTTCAGGGAGAAAGAGGGTGTTCCCCGCGAGGAGTCCCCTCGATCATCTGACTCACGACGCGACTGACCGCCCCCGGCACCGCGAAGGTGGCGTAGGGGTCATCGGCCACGACGCCTTCGTTCACCAGGTTTTCGTCCAGGGCGTAGTGTTCCACCTTGCTGGGCGAGATACCGTGAAAGGCCCAAGCCAGCCCCAGCATACGCTCCAAACTCATATCGGTCTGGATGTCATCGCGCAGAGCGGTGGTCAGGTCGGAGATCATCTGCACTTGGGTGAGGATGTTGTGCTGGCGCACCTGATTGAGGATGGACAGAAGTATCTGCTGCTGGCGGCGGTTACGGGCGTAGCCACTGTCGGAGTGGCGGACGCGGGCGTAGATCAGCGCCGCGTCTCCATCCATATGCTGCACCCCCGGATCGAACGCGGCCACCATGTAGCCGTAGTCCAGCGTCGGGTACGCCGGATCGTAGATGGCTGTGGGCACATCGATGTCCACCCCGCCGATAGCGTCTACCGCCGCTGTGAAGGCGTGGAAGTCGGTGCGCAGCACATAGTCAATCGGAATGCCCAGGTACTCGCTGACGGTGCGACGAGCCAGGGCGATGCCACCGCCGAGATCTGGGTACGTGTCGCCATACACCGTTACCGCATTGATTCGCGCCTGACCGTAGCCGGGGATGGGCACGATCAAGTCGCGTGGCAACGAGAGCAGGGCCACCCGCTGGCGCTCCGGGTCGAGGTGGATTACAACAATCGCATCGGAGCGATTGGCCCAGCTCTCGCCGGGCCGCCGGTCGCTGCCGAGGAGCAGTATGTTCACGGCACGACCGGAGACGGGGATGATCGGCACGGTGGGCATCAGGGTGGGCAGGCGGGCGGGCGCATCTCCGACAATGCTTGGCAGCCTGATCGGCGTCGGGCTGGGCACGAACCCCGCCGGTACCCCCGCCATGGTTGGGACGGACGTTGGCGCGGGCGGCAGCGGCTCGGCTCCGTGCGCGGTGCTGGGGCCGACGGCGGGCTGGGTGGTAGATCCGCCCAGCCGGGATGTCTCTACGTCGGTTGGCACGCGGAGAACCGGGGAAGGCTCCGGGCCAGTGGGGGTAGCGATCTGCATCGCCGCCACGTTCTGGCTAATGGTGTAGGCGGCGAATGCCACGCGGACAAACATAACCCCGAGCAGCGCCACGCCGAAAATCGCCACGTAGCGTAGCCAGAGGTGCCGACGCGCCCGCGCCACTCGTGGCACGATAGGTTCCAGAGATACATCGAGCAGCGCACCTAGCAGCGCCACGTCAACCTGATCGCGGTAGGCTCGGCACGCCGCACAACCCACTATATGAAGCCTTAGCGCCACAAGCTGCTGCTTACGCGCCCCCGAACGTCGCTTTGCGTCAATTATCTGCCGCGCTTTAACACAGCCCATCGCCATCCGCTATCTCCCCAAAACGACACTGATTCATCGTTAGGTCACTATACCATTCCCATTAAAAATCTGGTAAGATTGTCGTGCTTTCGCTTTCGTTATGCGTATTCGCGTATCTATGGCAGTCCTATCCCGGTTATGAAGGGGGAGTCGAGGCTTCAGTCGGCTAAAGCCTTGACTCCCCTTCATGACTCCCAGAGGACTGCTATATCTCCGCACCCCCGTTGGTGTCTCCGTTGATGTTAGCTCACAAAGGAGCAGAGTGTATGCGTCTGTATCGGTGGCTCCCTGCGCTGCTGTCCATGATCCTTGTGTTTGGGATCATGCCCGCCCACGCCCAGGACTTGAAGACGACGACGAAGCATAATATCGTCACCGTTCAGCCTACTCAGGACGGCGAGGATCTGCCGAAGATCCTTGGCGATGATGAGGTCGCTAAGATCAAGCGACTCCAGGGCGATCTTGTCCCCACGGTGCCTGCTAGTCCGGTCAGCCCGGATGATCAGGTCGTCTTCATCACCTCGGGCAAGCAGCTTGGTTTCCTGAATATTAACGATGGGAGTACCACCGAACTACCGACTGAGGCTCTCAGTTCTTTCATGCCCCTGCCACTGCTTGGCATCTCAAAGTTTACCTGGCTTGATAATCAGACCCTCGGCACCCTGGCGCTCAATTTCAACGCAACCGCGCCTAACGAGGCTCTCGTGCGTTTGGGCATCAATCGCGACACGCTGGAACTGAGCAGTACCTACATATCTATGCCGGCAGACACCCAGTTTGTCTCGGTTTCGCCCGACTTGCTGCACTTCCTGCTTCTGATGACCCCGCCCACGTCCCAGAACGGCCCTGTCGCTCAGGCTCTCAAGACGGTGAAGCTCCCGATCACGCTGCCCCCAGTGACAGCGGCGAGTATGAACGAGTCCCCGCTGCTGCCCCTGTCGCTACAGGTTCGTGCAGACCAGGCCCGCACCCGCTTCGCCAGTCTGCTCAGCCGCTTCCAACTGATGCAGACCACTCCGGCCAGCGATAGCATGACGGTGACAGAGAAGACCATCGATGTGATCACCTACAACGCGGAGAGCGGCGAGCGCAGTTATGTGACGACCATTCCTGATGCGGGGTACCTGTTCGGCGATGCGTGGACGGCTGACTCCTCGCATATTGCCATCTCGATTATCTCCCTGAGTAATGCTGACGACCCGCGATTGGCGAACGGTGGTGTCCTGCTCTCGGAGATTGTTTACCGCGATGTGACCGGGAATATCCCCCCGGCGGAGAACCCGCTGCTCCAGGGCGACAACACCTACGTGGTGGACGTGAACAGCCACGCGGTAAAGATCCTACGTGCGGCTGGCCCAGGTGCCCCGCCCCTGCTGAGCGCTGCCGGCTGGTCGCCGGATAACGCCACCCTGCTGGTGAAGGCGTCGTATCCGGCCAAGCTCAAGGGTCGCAGCTACCCGATCTATACGCCGCAGTTTAACGACCGGATCTCCTACCGCTTCTACAACACGGATCTGAAGCAAACGGGTGAGCTGAATACGGATATTCTCTCTACCGACAGCGTCAAACCGACTATTGCTGAGTTCGTCTCGCCCGACGAGTTGATCATCCGCACGACGGTGAACAGCGACCGGCGTCCCTACTACTACAACCGTGTCTCAGGCGAGTTGCGCAGCCTCGCCGACCGTGCCGGTTCGTACTGGAATGTGATGAGCACCCACCATTCGCACCAACTGGTGTTCATGTACGATTCCTTCACCAACCCGCCCGACATCTACCGCCTCGGCTGGGACGGCAAGGGTCTTGCGCGGCTCACCTGGTTTAATGAGGAGCTGCGCCAGTTTGCCAACTTGCGCCAGAATCCAGTCTCGTTCAAGCTGAAGAGCGGCATTGTGCGCTACGGCACGCTCATCCAGCCCGCCGACGCGGCCTTTCCGCCCAAGAACAAGCCGCTGATCGTCTGGCAAGAGGGCGGGCCTGGGCCGGCGATGTTCAACCGATGGGACACGGGTGTCGAGCGGCCCTACAGCTTGCTGCCCACCTTTGGCTTCCCGGTGCTGGTGGTGCCCCTGGCGGGTCGAACCAGCACTACACCGGCCAGCTTGAACTCGCTGGTCGACAGTGGCAACTTCGGCCAGATCGATATCGACGAGCAGGCCGAGATCGTCCAGCAGTTGGTGTCTCGTGGCTGGACAAACAAGAGCAAGGTTGGCATCACCGGCTGCTCCTACGGCGGCTACTTCGCCTGGCAGAGCATCATTCGCTACCCCGCCACCTACGCGGCGGCTAATCCGCAGTGTGCGCTGGTGGACCTGTTCACCGAGTGGTCGCGTGGCAGCACTGCCGTGTTGACGGCGTATCTGGAGGGATTGCCGCCCTACAGCAATGTCACCGAATATCGTAACGATTCGCCAGCTTACAACGTGGCCAAGGTGAAGGCGGCGGTACTCTCCTTCCAGGGTAGCAACGACTTCTTGCCGGAGGTGCTGGGCGAGAACATGCACCTTCAACTGTTTAATCGCAAACTGAACGCACGTATGATTAAGTTTATGGGCGAGGGCCACGGTCTCCAGGATCCGAAGAACCAGCTCTACGCCGCGCAGCAGCAGATTGATTGGTTCCGTACCTACCTGAAGCCTTAGACATGGTTCAAAATGAGCATATTCAGCTTGACAGTCCTGCGATGACGCGACGAAGCGATGAGGCGCTCGTATCAAGTCCTCGCGTCCTCGCCTCGTCGCTGAACTGTCAAGCTAGATTGAAACATGCCTAAGACATGGTTCAGAACAGCTTTACAGTGTGTCGTGAACGTAGCGCCGCCTTCCAGGCGGTCAGAAGTACCACCGCAGGCTAGAAGCCCGCGCTACGAACTGTAAAGCTGAAACCTGACACCTGAAACCTTGTCTAAAGTAAGTTTTTTGGTGAACTGGAGTCTAGGCTTTAGCCGGCTGAAGCCTAGACTCCCCTCCAGAAATACCCGAAGACTTCGTTGACGAACTAATTATGCCCACACTGGCGATCATTATTGTCTCCTGGAACGTGCGCGAGCTGCTGCGCGGCTGCCTGCGCTCGGTGGCGGATTCCCTGGTGGCTGGCGACCTTGCCTACGAGATGATCGTGGTGGACAACGCCAGCGCCGACGGCACCCCCGAGATGCTGCGGGCCGAGTTCCCTGCGGTGCATCTGATCGAGTCGGGGGCGAACCTGGGCTTCGCGGCGGGGAATAATCTGGCGCTGCGCGAGCTAGGTGCCAGGAGTCAGGTGCCAGGAGTCAGGCTGCCTGATGCTTCCCTAGCATCTGACCCCTGGCACCTGACCCCTGACTATGTGCTGCTGCTCAACCCCGATACGGAGGTGGTCGGCGGTGCGATCACGCGGCTGGTAGCTGAACTGGAGGCCCGCCCGGAGTTGGTGGCCGTCGGCCCACGCCTGCGCTACGGCGACGGCAGCGTGCAGCCTTCGCGGCGGCGCTTCCCTACCCGGATGACCATGCTCTGGGAAAGTACGCCGCTAGAGCGGCTCTGGCCGCAGAACCCCTGGGCGCGCCGCTACCGTTGCGCCGATCTACCCGACGATGTGGCCCAGCCCGTGGGCTGGCTGGTGGGCGCGGCTCTGCTGGTGCGCGCCTCGGCGATCACGCGGGCCGGGCTGCTTGATGAGCGCTTCTTTATGTATAGCGAGGAGTTGGAGTGGGAGTGCCGATTGCGGAATGCAAAATGCAAAATGCAAAATGCAAAATGTAAAGCCGAATCAGTTATTGCATACATCCCTGAGGCGGAGATCATTCATTACGAGGGCAAGAGCAGCGAGCAGGCGATGACGCGGCGGCACGTACACTTTCAGCGCAGCAAGCTGCTGTTGGCGCGGATGTGGTTTGGTTGGGGCTTTGCCGGGCTGCTGCGGGTCGCCTTGCGCCTCGGCTACGTCTGCGAGATCGTCGCCGAAGGGATCAAGCTGATGCTCGGCCACCGCCCCGCCCTGCGCCGCCAGCGGATCGCGGTCTACCGCGACGTTATCAGAGAGCTATGCACGATACAACTCTAAGCGACCGCTGGCAGATCCGCTCGCTCGACATGTTCACCCAGGGGATCTACCCGCGTGACGATGATGGCTGGCTCTCTGCACACGTGCCGGGCCACTGGCAGCAGATCCCCGAACTGGCCACGCATACGGGCAAAGTGGTCTATCGCTGCCGCTTCACGCATGACGAACTGCACACGTCCCGCCGCTGGCTACGACTCAACGGAGCTTTCTACTACAGCCGGATCTATCTGAACGGAGTGGATCTGGGTGCCCACGAGGGCTACTTTGTGCCCTATGAGCGCGAGGTCGGCGGGCTGCTCCAGGCCGACAATACTCTGCTGATCGAACTGGACTGTCCCGAGGAGCGCGATAAGCACAATAAGCAGATGATCACCGGGGTCTTTTCGCACTGGGACTGTATCGATCCCAAGGCGAACCCCGGCGGGATCTGGCTGCCGGTGGAGATCCACACCAGTGGGCCAGCGCGCCTGAGCCGCGCCCGTTGTCTCACCTTGGCTTGCGATGATCGCTTCGCCCAGATCCGTTTTGACCTGGACATCGACGCGGCCGAGGCGGCGACGGCGACCCTGCGCTTCACCTTCACGCCGCGCACTTTTGCGGGTACTACTCAGGTGATCACCCAGCGGCGGGCGCTGCGCGTCGGGAAGCAGGAGGTCGGTGGGCTGATTAAGCTGCGCGAGCCACAGCTATGGTGGACCCACGACCTCGGGCGGCCTGACATGTATGACGTGACGGTCGAGGTGCTGCTGGGTGATGTGGTGAGCGACGCCCAGCAGTTCGGATTTGGCGTGCGCCGCTTTGAGCTGCGCGGCTGGGTGGCCCACCTGAACGGGGTGCGCTTTCTGATCAAGGGGAATAACTACCCGCCCGGCGATATGTGGATCGCCAGCATGACTCGTGCCCGCTACGACGAAGACCTCAGGCTGGTGCGCGAGTGCTTTATGAACTTGCTCAGAATTCACGCCCACGTCGATCACCCCGCGCTCTACGCGGCGGCTGATGCGGCGGGGGTGCTGATCTGGCAGGATTTCCCGCTCCAGTGGCTCTACAGCCAACATGTGCTGCCCGAGGCCCGCCACCAGGTACGCGAGATGGTGCGCTTGCTGGGCAGCCACCCCAGCGTGGCTGTCTGGTGCATGCATAACGAGGCCGTGCTGATCGAGGACACCGCTGACGAGAGCCTGGTGGCCCGGCTGCGCACCTATGTCACCGGATTCGGCTTCACCTGGAACCGCGACGTGATGGACACGCAGCTCAAGGAGATTGTGCAGGCCGACGACCCAACCCGCCCCGCCATCCGCAGTTCGGGCGAGATGGACGTGCCCTATCTGCGCAGGGGTACCGACGGCCACGCCTATTTTGGCTGGTACCGCACCTACGGCACCATCGACACCGCCGAGGTGATGCAACGGCACTTCCCGGCCAACATGAGTTTCGTCACCGAGTTTGGTGCGCAGAGCTTCCCAAACCTGGAGAGCAGCCAGCGCTTTATCCGCGAGCCGCTTGACGAGGGGGCGATCACTCGTCTGACTGAACGCCACGGATTCCAGGCTGAGATTATGAGCCACTGGATCCCCTGGCGTCAGGCGGCCTCGCTGTCCGAGGTGATCGAGCTATCGCAGAATTATCAGATCTTCATTAACCGCTACTACATTGACCGGCTGCGCTCGCGCAAATATCGGCCCACCGGCGGGATTGTGCCCTTCATCTTTGTCGATCCTTACCCGGCCATTCTCTGGAGCGTGGTGGACTACTGGCGCGTGCCGAAGCGATCATACTACGCCATGCAGATGGCCTTCAGCCCGCAGTATGCCTTCTGCTTATTTCACCCGCGCACCTACGCGGTGGGCGAGGCGGTTGAACTGCCGCTCTTTGCGGTGAATGATGCGCAACAGACGGTGGGCGGTGCGCGCCTGACCGCCCATCTCTGCGCCCCCGACGGCACCACGCTCGCCACGACAGTACGCACCCTCGACCTGCCTGCCGACTGTCTGCCGATTGAGGTGGACAGGCTGCGCCTCATTCCCTCTATCCCCGGTCGCTATACTCTGGAACTCGTACTTACCAACGTGCCCCACGTGGTACGCCATACGTATGAAATTATAGTTGTCGGGGCTGATGCACCGTTGCCGACGACTGACATCGCGGCTAAGGCATGTTTCAATCCAGATTGACAATTCAGCGACGAAACGATGAGGCGATGAGGCGCTCCGTATCGCCTCATCGCCTCATCGCCTCATCGCCTCGTCGCAAGACGGTAAAGCTGAATGTGCCCATTTTGAAACATGCCTAAG